>JBDSGI010000346.1:0-8426 GCA_039919035.1 Opitutaceae bacterium | reverse complement strand
CGATATGCTTGAACGCGGGGTGATACGCGGGCGCGAAGAAAAAGACGAAGCCGAGTTCGTCGAGCGCCCGCCGCAGTTGCTCCGGCGGCGCCTCCAGATTCACGCCCAGCGCCGCGAGCAAATCGGCGCTGCCGCATTTGGAGGTGATGCCGCGATTACCATGTTTCATGACCACCACGCCCGCGCTCGCCAGCACGAGCACGACAAGACTGGAGATATTAAACCCTCCCGCGTGGTCGCCACCGGTGCCCACGATATCGATGGCCTTGGGCGCCCAAGCCTCGACGCCGGGATTGATCGCCCGGGATCGAAACGCCGTCGCGAAGGCCGCGAGTTCCGCGGGCGTTTCGCCTTTCTGCGCGAACGCCGTCAGAAATGCACCTTTCGCGTCATCCGTCTCATCCGCTGCCGCCAGCGCGGAGGCGGCGGTGGCCGCTTCGTCGGGCGTGAGATGGCTGCCGGCGCTTACGCGAGCGGTCAGGGCGGAGAGGTTCGACATGCGCGCACGAGTCAGCGGCCGCGGGCCCCCGCGGCAAATAAAATTGCGCGATGGTTCCAAAACTGAAACGAACGCGCGTGCGAAATACCCTTCTCGCCCTTCTCCTTGCAACTGCGCCAGCGGTGATGTTTGCCGCCACGCCCGCCCAGCCCGAATCGGTCACGCAGACGGTGAGCTTTGGCGAGCCGATGCCGGCCAGTGCCGCCGCCGCCGAGCTAAGTGTGCGCGATGCCGTCGTGCTCGGCGTAATCGAGGGCGTCACGGAATTTCTGCCCGTCTCCTCGACCGGGCACCTGATCATCGCGAGCCGCCTGCTGGGCTTGGAATCCGGCAATCCCATTTTTGGCGCGGACGGAAAGCCCATTTGGCACCGCAAGCCGAAAGACGGACGCCCAGGCGAGATGCTCACGCTCAAGCAGGCGACCGACACCTACATTGTCGTCATCCAATTCGGCGCAATCGCCGCCGTCGCCCTCCTCTACTGGAGCCAACTCTACTCGATGCTGCGCGGCTTGCTCGGTCGTGACCCCGCCGGCCTGCGCCTCTTGGTCAACGTCATGATCGCTTTCGTGCCGGCCGCCGGCATCGGCTTTCTGGCGCACGACTGGATCGATGAACATCTGTTTTCCATTCCCACTGTCATCATCGCCCAAATCGGCGGGGCGTTCGTGATGTTTTACGCGGAATATTGGTATGGGAAAAATGTAATCGCCGGCACCCGCGTGGAGAAGGAAGAGATCTCCCCGGCCGGCGCGCTCGGTGTCGGCATCATGCAATGCGCGGCGCTGATTCCCGGCACGAGCCGCTCGATGATGACGATCGTCGGCGGCTACTTCGCCGGCCTCGATCCGCGGCGGGCGGCCGAGTTCAGCTTCATTCTCGGATTCGTTACGCTAACGGCCGCCTCAATCTACAAGAGCATGAAAGGCGGCAGCGTGATGATCGCCGTATTCGGCTGGCCACACGTGATTCTGGGCGCCGTGATCGCCGCCGTGACCGCCGCCGTCTGCGTCCGCTTTCTCGTGCACTGGTTGATGCGGCACGGGCTGGCCGTTTTCGCCTGGTATCGGCTGCTCGTCGCCGCCGGCTTGCTGGTCTTTTTCTACTCCTAAAACCAACCTCGGCAAACCGCGAGGATGACGCTTGACGCGCCAATGCGCCGCCCTTTACTCCGACCCTTTCCAACCTTCGCACCGGCGTTTTTTTCGTAAGTGCCGGCATCCAAAAACTCTCCCTCCCATGGCTAATCCGAAACGCAAACAGTCCAAACGCCGCAGCGCCAACCGCCGCGCCGCCAACGCCTTCAAGGCCCCTGAGTTCGCCAAGGATCCCATGGATGGCAGCCTCTTTCGCCCTCATCGTGTCAACCCGAAGAACGGCATGTATCGCGGCCGCCAGGTGTTGAACGTCGAGGTCTGAGCCTCGCGGTTTCTTCGCAAACCCCGCCATCCCCTGCGATGGTCACCACTTCCGGCGCGACCCATCGCATCGCGGTCGACGCCATGGGCGGCGATTTGGGACCCGCTGAGGTCGTCGCTGCGGTCAAGCTTGCGCTGCAACACTCCGCTACACTCAGCCCGATCATTCTGGTCGGCGATGAAGCAGTGCTCGGGCCGCTCGTCCGCGAGTGTGGCCTGAATCGCAACAGCCGCCTTTCGATTCTGCACGCGTCCGACGTCATCACAATGGATGACAAACCGCTGCTTGCGCTGAAGCGGAAAAAGGATTCTTCGATGGTTCGGGCCATCGAGCTGGTGAAGAATGGCGAAGCGAGCGTGGTGGTGAGCTGTGGCAACACCGGCGCCCTGATGGCCGGCGGCACCCTCCGGCTCCGTCCGATGGAAGGCATCGCCCGTCCCGCGTTGGCGGCCATTTGCCCGCGCTCGGGCGGACACTTTGTCCTGATCGACGCCGGCGCCAATCCCGAGGCGAAGCCGGAACACCTCGTCCACAATGCGATTCTCGGCAGTCACTATTGCCGCGTCATGCTCGGCGTAAAGCAGCCCCGCGTCGGCCTGATGACCATCGGCACCGAGGAAGGCAAAGGCAACGCCCTCATCACTGAGACCAACGAACTCCTCAAGCGCGTCGGCGGACTCATTAACTACGCCGGCCCGATCGAGGGCTTTCACGTGTTTGAGGAGCATGTCGACGTGGTCGTGTGTGACGGTTTCGTCGGCAACATCATGGTCAAGAGCTGGGAGTCGCTCGTGAAGTTTTTCTCCGCCATGCTGAAAGAGGAACTGCAGGCCAACCCGGTGCGCGCCACCGGAGCCTTGCTGTCCAAGGGCGCGTTCAACGCGCTCAAGGAGCGCATCAATCCCGAGCGCTATGGCGGCGCGCCGCTCCTTGGCCTGAACGGCAATATTATCAAAGCTCACGGCTCGTCCAACCGCCGCTCCATCCGCAGCGCGATTCTCGCCGCCAACGAGATGGTTAAGGGCGGCCTCAACCAACACATCGAGGCGGATATCGCGCGGGCGGGCGAACTGCTTGGCCAACCGGTCCTCGGCTGAGGTTCGGCCGGGCGCGTCATGCGCCGGCCGCTTCCCTCGCCTGTTCCCCGACACCTGAATGCCTTCCACCGTAATCCTCGGCACCGGTTCCTATGCGCCTGATCGCGTCCTGACCAACGATGAACTCTCGCATATGGTGGACACTTCGGACGCGTGGATCCGGACGCGCAGTGGCATTCGCGAGCGGCGAATCGCTGCCCCCGGGGAGGCCACCTCCGACATGGGAGTCCGCGCCGCCCAGCGCGCCCTCGAAGACGCCGGCCTGGCTCCCGGTGAAATCGATCTCTTAATCGTTGCGACGATCACGCCGGACATGCCGATGCCCGCCGCGGCGTGCATCATCCAGCACAAGCTTGGGCTCCCGACCACCTGCGCCTGCTTCGACCTGAACGCCGCCTGCTCGGGGTTCGTTTACGCGCTCGATACCGCCTGCGCGATGGTCGCGTCCGGCCGCTACAAAAAGGCCCTCGTAATTGGCGTCGAAAAACTCTCCGCCGTGATCGACTGGCAGGATCGCACGACCTGCGTGCTGTTCGGCGACGGCGCCGGCGCCGCGGTGGTTGGCCAGATTGAGGAGGCCAACCGCGGTCTGCTTGGCACGCGGCTCGGCAGTTTCGGCGACGGGGCCGAACTCCTCTGCATTCCCCGCGGCGGCAGCAGCGCCCCCTCCACGCCCGAGTCGATCGCCGCGCGCGACCACTGCATCCGGATGAAGGGCAAGGAAGTCTTTAAGCTGGCCGTGCGCGCGATGGATGAGGCCGCCCGCGATATTCTGGAACAACATCACGTCCGCGCGGATCAGATTTCGCTCGTGATTCCCCATCAGGCCAATCTCCGCATCATTGAGGCGATCTCCCAATACCTCGAGCTCCCCATGGAGCGATTCTTCGTCAACGTCGACCGCTACGGCAACACCTCCGCCGCCTCGATTCCCATCGCGCTCGACGAGGCCCGCCGCGCGGGTCGCATCCAGCCAGGCGACCTCACGTTGCTCGTCGCGTTTGGGGCGGGCTTGACCTACGGAAGCGCACTGCTTCGCTGGTAATTCTTTTTCCGAATGCGTCCCGTTCCCGCCCGCCGCCTGCCGGCCATCCTCTGCCTCGTGTTTTCACTCGCCAGCCTGATGCCGGCCATCGCGCGCGCGGAGCTCGTGTGGACCGCCCAGACCGGATGGCGGGTCGAGGGTGGCGCACTCTCCGGCCTCGCCGGCGCCGAGGGCAAGAACGCCCTCGACAAGATGAACAGCGCCCGCGCCTCCGAAGAGGCGGGCAGTTGGCTGAGCGCCAGCCGCGCCTATCAGTCCATCGCGAAAAAATATCCCAATGCCATCTACGCGCCCGAGGCGCTCTATCGCTCGGCTCAGCTTCGCCTGAAGCGCAAGGAATACACGAAGGCGTTTGAGGATTTCCAGCAGGTGCTCAGCCGCTATCCGAATACCCGCCGCTTCAATGAAATTGTCGGCGAGCAATACCGCATCGCCAGCGCCCTGCTCGACGGCGCCCGCGGCCGCATGATGTGGGGCCTGCTGCCCGGCTTCAAACAGCGCGACAAAGCGATCGAATATTTCGAGACCGTCTTGGCCAACGCCCCCTACAGCGACTACGCCCCGCTTGCGCTGATGAACATCGCCCGCGGCACCAGCGCCTCGGCAACATCCCCGAGGCCGTCGATGCGCTCGATCGGATGATTAACAACTACTCCCAAACACTGCTCGCGCCCGATGCCTACCTGAAGCTCGCCCAAACCCACGCTTCGCTCGTCGACGGCCCCTACTACGATCAGGGCTCGACCAAGGAATCGATTACCTACTTCACCGATTTCATGCTGCTGTTCCCGAGCGATACCAACATCGGCGTCGCCGAGAAGGGCCTCGACGGCATGAAGACCATGCTCGCGGAAAGCAAAATCCGCATGGGCGATTTCTACTTCTACAAGCGTTCGAATTTTAAGGCCGCGCGCGTCTTCTACAACGAGGCCATCACCGCCTATCCGGAGTCGGCCATTGCCAAGAAAGCCAAGACCCGTCTTGTCGAAGTCGAGGCGAAGGCCTCCGGCCAAACCGTCGCCGCCACCCCGGGCGCGGAAGTTCCGCCGAAGAAGAAGCGTTTCCTTTTCTTCTGAGCCAGAGAGGTGAAGGCGCCGGCCTCGTCCAACCATGCTCCGCCGACTCTTCCTCACCGCCGTCGTTTTTGTTCTGCCCGCCGTCCTCGGCGGCTGCGCCAACTACCACCTCGGCACCGGTGGCAAACCGGCCTTTCGCACGCTCTACGTCGAACCCGTGGCGAACAAGACCCTGCTGCCCCAGGCTCAGGCGCTGCTCTCCACGCGGTTGCGCGAGGCGTTCGCCCGCGACGGTCGCGTGCAGCTGGTCAACTCCGCCACCGACGCCGACGCCACCCTGACTCTCACGATCGACTCCTATCGCCGCGAGATCGCCACCGTGCGCGAGGGCGACACAGGACTGGCCCGCAAGTTCAATCTTACCCTCGGCGCCGCCTGCACCCTGCGCGACCGTCGCGCGCCACGTCCAATCTTCGAGAACCGCCCGCTCATGGCGGTGCGCGAAGCCTTCACCGACGGTGGCCAGCTTCAGTCCGAATATCAGGCGCTGCCCCTCCTCGCGGAAGCCCTCGCCGCCAAGGTCGTGCATGCCGCGTTGGACGTTTGGTAGTCGCCTTCCTCGAGTCCATGCCGCCGATAGTCGATCGCCTCTGGAATGCCGACGGGAGACGAAACATCTTTCCCCCCGCCGCTGGCTTTGTTTGCCTGCCCTTCCGCCACCCCGCCTCCCTCCCCACACTCCATTGCTTATGCACGCCTTCAGCCGTCGCGATTTCATCAAACTCTCCGCCGCCGCCGGTCTCGCCGCCACGCTCCCCATCCGCGCGCTGGCGGGCGCCGGGCCGTTTGGCCGCGCTGGCAGCCGCGCCCGCCTCAAGCTGAGTCTCGCCGCCTACTCCTTCCGCGAGAATTTTCCCATCATGCGCGGCAAACCAAATACCAAGGTGCCGCCCGGGCGCGAGACCGACATGTTCAAGTTCATCGACTACTGCGCCGCCCAGGGCTGCGCGGGCGCAGAACTCACCAGCTACTTCTTCGCCGAGGAGACCGACGCCTACATGATCCAACTCCGACGCCACGCCTTCCTGCGTGGCGTGGAGGTCAGCGGCACCGCGATTGGCAATAATTTCTCGATGCCGAAAGGCCCCAAGCTCGCCGAGGAAATCGCCACCACCAAAAAATGGATCGATCGCGCTCATCTGCTCGGCGCCCAGCACATCCGCGTCTTCGCCGGCAATATTCCGAAGGACGCGCCCAAGGATTTCACCCGCGCCGTGGCCGACAAGGTCGTCATCGGCGCGCTCGAAGAGTGCTGCGACTACGCGGGCAAGAAAGGGGTTTTCCTCGGCCTCGAAAACCACGATTCCATCGGCACCGCCGCCGCGCTCATTCCGATGGTGAAAGCCGTGAACAGCCCGTGGTGCGGCATCAATCTCGACTCGGGCAATTTCCACAGCGCCGATCCCTACCGGGACTTCGCTGAGTGCGTGCCCTTTGCCCTCAACGTGCAGTTCAAGGTCGAGATCGACGGCGCGAGCGCGAAGGAGAAAAAACCGGCCGATATGAAACGCTTCACTCAGATCCTGCGCGACGGCGGTTACCAAGGCTGGGTCGCCCTCGAATACGAGGCCAAGGAAGACTCCGCCACCGCAGTGCCGCGGTATCTGAACGAGATGAAGGCGCTGTTGTCTGGCTGAACCATGGCCTGACCACTGAAACACCTTGCAACCCGCGGGCGGTGGCACGGTTATTTTCCCCGCGTCAGTTCCCTCTATCCCGCTAGCCCCCATCCCCCATGCCTTCCTACACTCGTCGCGATTTCGCCAAACTCGCCCTCACGGCCATCCCGGCCGCCGGACTTTTCTCCAGCATCTCGCTGCGCGCGGCCGACATGAAGGCGGGCGGCATGCCCAACTCGCGGGTCGCCGGCGTCCTCATCGGCCTCAACGTCCCCTACAGTTTCGGCGGCCGCACCATGGCGGGCGACGAGATCCTGAAAAACTGCCGCGAACTCAACGTGAGCGCCGTCGAGCTACGTGCCCAGCCCGTCGAGGCCTTTCTCGGCCTGCCGGCGATCGTCGGCGCCACCGACGGCGGCGCGAAGAAGGCGGCCAAGAAGGGCGAGGCCACCGACAATAACACCGCGAAAATTCGCGATTGGCGCCGCACCGCCTCGATGGATCGCGTGAAGGCATTCCGCAAAATGTATGACGACGGCGGCGTGAAGATCGACGTCCTCAAGGTCGACGGCCTCTTCACGATGTCACCCGAAGAGCTCGACTACTTCTTCACCATGGCGAAGACCCTCGGCGCCCGCGCGATCTCGACTGAGATTTCCAAGTCCAAGGATATCGACGGCGACCACCAGCGGGTCGGCCAGCATGCCGAGAAACACAAAATCATGCTCGCCGTCCACGGTCACGCGACGACGACGGCGGCGGAGTTCGAGCACGTGTTTTCCCTCGGCAAGTTCAATGGCGCCAATCTCGACATCGGCCACTATATCGCCGGCAACAACGGCTCGCCGGTCGAGTTCATGAAGAAGCACCACGCCCGCATCTCGCACGTCCACATCAAGGATCGCAAAAAGGACAACGGCCCGAACACGGTGTTCGGCGAGGGCGACACCCCCATCAAGGATGTGCTCCGCCTTATCCGGGACAACAAGTGGAACATCCAGGCCACGATCGAATTCGAATATAAGGTGCCGGAAGGCTCGACCCGCATGGCCGAGATCGCCCGCGCGGTGCAATACTGCCGCGACGCCTTGGCCTGAGCCGCAATCCGCGCCGAACGGAATCCAAACAAACCGCCGAGGATGAAATCTCGGCGGTTTTTGTGTGCACTAGCACCGACCGAATCGCGCCTGACTACAGCCGGGTGTTCACACCAAAGAAGAATCCAGGCGTCAGCACGCGGCGACTGGCGGGGCGGTTGCCGATGTCGCTGCCGGTCTCAAACTCGCCGAGCACGTTGTTGACGTCGAGATAAGCGCTGAAGCGGCGCGAGAACTGGTAGGCGGTCTTCACGTCGAGCGTGTCGCGGCGGATCTGGTAAACTTGCTGCGAGAGGTTGACGTTGTAGGTGCTGAGATAACGCGCTCGGTGGTTAAACTGGAGGCGCACGGTGACCTTGTTGCGGATGTAGGAAACGCCAACATTCGCCGTCTCGGGATTGAAGCCCGCAACCTTTCCCTTGGGGTTCGGCGCGAGCGCGATGGCGTTGCCTGCGCCGTAATTTCCCTCGGTCTCCATGCGGGTGTAGTTGGCGTAGGCACCGAGACCCGCAAAAACTCCGGGTAAAAACGTGAATTGCTGGCTGTAGTTAAGCTCAAAGCCACGCACCTTCGC
>JBDSGI010000345.1:0-6137 GCA_039919035.1 Opitutaceae bacterium | reverse complement strand
TTCGCGCGTGCCGGCCGGATCGTAGGACGGGCATCTAGAAGCGACCGGTGACGCCGAGGACGACTTTGGGCGAGGTGATGCGGGTCTGGTTCCAATCGCCGCGGCGGCCAATATAGCTCTCGGTGATGGGCGTGCTGGTGATGTTTTCGAGGTCGAGGAAAAAACCTAGGCGCTTCGAGAAGGTGTAGCGCGACTTCACGTTCCACTGTTGACGGTCGACCTGGTATTGGAGGAGAGCGGCATTCGCATTTGTGGCGATGAGGCGCTCCTGCCGCCAGATGCCGGTGAAGCGGACGTTAAAGCCGCGGTAGGTGAAGTTAACGTAGCCGTTGACCATGTGGGGGACGACGCCTGCGACGAGGGAGGTGGATGTGGCGCCGCCGAAGTCGCCGTAGCTTTCGGTCTTCGTCCAATTCACGCCGGCTCCGAGGCCGCGCCAGACACCGGGGAGAAAGGTGAACTGTTGGTTGTAGTTGAACTCGAAGCCGCGGTAGCGGGCGTGGCCGGCGTTGGCGGGAGTGGTCAGGGTGTAGCCAGCGAATTGTCCGTCGAAACCGTTGTCATCGCCGGAGGGGAGGATGCGCTGTTTGGAGAAAATGAAGTCGTCGACCTCTTTGAGGAACGCGCCGAAGGAGATATAGCCGGCGGGTCGGAAGTAATACTCAACAGTCACGTCGAAGTTATCGGCGAACTGGGGGCGAAGGTCGGGATTGGCCGTGACGACCGTGCGGGCGGTGTCGCTGGCGGTGGTGTTGGGAATGATCTGGGAGAAGCTAGGGCGCCCAATGCCGCTGGAATAGCTGAGGCGGGTGATGACGTCGGCGACGGGTTCATACTTGAAGTGGAGGCCGGGGAAAATCTTTCGGTATTGGCCCGAGCGGTTTTCGATGGTGGAATATTGCGCGTTGAGGCGGCGGCGGGTCTCGTCGTCGGAAACGACGCCGCCGGGGTTGGCGGCGGCGTAGGCGTTGCGGAGGCCGATTTCTGAAGGCGAGAGATAGTTGCGGGGGCCGCGGGTGGAGACGCTGGTATCTTCGACGCGGGCGCCGGCGAGCACGGAGAGGGGGCCGAACTTGGCGTGCCCCATCGCGTAAGCCGCGGAGACATCCTCGACGCCGAGGCGATTGTGACCTGAGAGGTAGGAGGTGAGGCTGGCGGTGAGGTTTTCGGTCCAGAGTTCGGGATGGCCTTTGAGGTTTTCGGCGACGCGGTAGCTATCGAGCCAGGGCGGAGTGCGGTAGCCGTGGTCCACTTCCGCGTTGGTGCGGTATTGAAGCAGAAACTGGCCGACATTGTCGTCGGCGCTGCCGGCGATGCGGTCGGGTCCGACGTAGTTGAACGTGCGGGCGTCGGTCCAGTTGGTGCGGCGCTGGCGGCGGAAGGAGGCGCCGGTCTTGACGAAGGCCGGGACCGGCAAACGCTCGAAGACCTTCTTCGCGTTGATCTGGCCGGAGGTGACGATGTCGAGGGCGCCGCGGTCGTTCTGAAGAAGACTGAGCTGGGAGTAGTTGTTGAGGTTATACATGTCGGCGCCGGCCGTCTGGGTGACGACGGGCCACTGGGCGTCGCGCGTGCGGTCGACCGTGAAGCCGACGGTGCGGAGCGTGGCGGAGACCTGGCCTTTGGCGCGGCCGATGGGCGAACCGAAGGGTGAGTTGCCGTGGTGGGCGGGGCCGATTTCCCATTCGGTGAGCGAATTGGAGAGAGAGGCGCCGTAGTCAATTAGCAGGCCGGGCAGGCGGGTGCGGCCAGAGGGCGTGATAGCAAAAGTCCGGCCGAACTTGTCGTCGGTGGTGGTGAGCGTGGTGCTGGCGGAATTCGCGTTGGCGATCACCTCTTCAAAATAGCTCGTGTAGCTGGGCTTGAAGTTGCCGACGGCCTGGCTGGTGAGCTGGGTGAAGATGCGGGTGTCGTTGTTCTCGTGGAAGAAATTGCAGAGCGTGTTGAGCGTGAGGACGGTGGAGGCGCTCCATTTGTAATCGACCTTGGCGCCGAGAGCCAGGCGCGAACGGGGCGCGCCGGCGGGGCGGGGAACCTGAACGCTGTAGATGTAGCGGTTGTCCTTGAGCGCGTTTTCGAAGCTGAGGAGGGCGGCGGTGTCGAGGCCTTGGGGCTGCGAGTGCATGGTGAAGGTGAGGAGCACGCCGATGTTCCGCTTTTCCCCGAGGACTTTCGAATAGGCGAGGTTTATACTCGGGCCGACGTTGCGCAGCGGTTCGCGGATCAGCTCGGGAGTGCGGGTGTAGCCGACGAGGCGGCTGGTGCCGCCTATGGAGTAGGTGAAGTAGTCGGGATCGGCGCGGTCAAACGCGCTTTTCGTGACCATGTTCACGGAGCCGCCGATGGAGTCAGCATCCATGTCGGGGGTGGGCGCTTTTGTCAGCTCGATGTTCTCGATCAGACCGAGCGAGACCTGCTCAAACTCGAAGGTGCGGTCCACGCCGTTGGAGGGCGCGCTGGCCATGCGCGTGCCGTCGAGCGTCACGGAGTTGAGCGATTCGTTGACCCCGCGGATGGTGATCGAGCGCACGTCGGCACCGACGTAGTTGGCATTTACCCCGGAGAGCTGCTGCATAAAATCACCCACGTTACCATCGGCGACGTTGCCGAAGCTGTCGGATGAGACGACGCTTTTGACATTGGGCGCGCGCTGTTGGAGTGCCACCGCCTTGGCCATGCCCTCGCGTTGACCACCGGAAACGATGAAGGAGTCGAGTTTGTAGATCGCGGCGGTGAGCTTGACGGTGACGGTCGCGGTTTGGGCCTCGGTGACGCTGACCGTGATCGTTTGCGGATCGAGGCCGGGGTAGGAAACGTCGAGCCTCGCGAGGCCGACGGGCAGCGAAAGCTCGAACTGGCCCTGTTGATCGGTGGCGGCGGAACGGCCGGTGTCCTGGGCAACGACGAGGGCGCTTTGGAGATACGCCTTCGTGCTATCATTGCTCACCTGACCGCTCACGAGGCCGAAATGGCCGTCAGCGCCGGCGAGCGGAAAAATGGAAACCAGAAACGCCGCAACTGCGGCGGCGGAGCGAAGCAGCACCCGGCTCAGTTTGTGGCCGAGAGCAATTGAGATGGTAGGCATGGAGGGTAAACGGTCACCGCACGAAGAATATTCCGAGCGGCTGTTAATATTGCGGGCACAGTGAGGGCTCATCGTTTGTATTTCCGACGCCCGGCTTGCTTGCGAAAATTGTTCCGGTTTACGTTTACCAAATGAGCATCCGCCAAGTCGCCCGCCTCGCCGGAGTTTCCGCCACGACGGTATCGCTGGCGCTGCGCAACCATCCGAAGATACCGGCGGCGACGCGCCGGCGGATTGTGAAATGCGCCGAGCGCGTGGGTTATCGGCCGAACGCGACGCTGTCCGAGTTGATGGCGCACATGCGGCTGCGCCGCGACCGGCAGCGCGAGGCGTGCCTCGGCGTGATTTCACTCTATCCGCAACTGCGGCCATGGGCGGGCGCGCGCCATCTCGAGCGAATTTTCGACGGCATGGAGCGTCGCGCCGATGCGCTCGGTTACCGGCTTGAGCCACTGTGGCTGCGCGAGCCGGGGATGACGCCACGCCGGTTCAGCCGCATCCTCGATGCGCGCGGTGTCCAGGGTCTGTTGTGTTTTGGCAGTCCCGATCTCGACGAACAATTGCCGCGGGAGCTCGATCACTTTGCGATCGTCACGCAAGGGGTGAGCATCCGCACGTCGCTGCACCGCGTGATGAGTCATGCGTATAACGACATGTGGCGCGCATTGCGCAAGGTGAGCGAGCTTGGCTACCGGCGGCCCGGACTGATCATCGGCGACTATGAAGGGCAGCGCAGCGCGCATGCCTACCTGTGCGTTTATCTCGGCTGGTGTCAGCTCACGCTCGGCACCGCGCCGCCGATTCCGGTGCTTCGGCTCAAGCACGCCGAAGAGGAGCCGCTTCTCGGATGGTTCGGTCAGCACAAACCCGACGTGATCATTCTCGCGCATCACTACAACGCGCTCGGGGATTTCGAGGCGCTGCTGCGGCGAAATAAAATTCGCGTGCCGCGCGACGTGGGCGTGGCGGCGGTCACGCAGGTGCTGGAGGGGACTGATTTTTCCGGATTGCAGGGCAATCAGCGGCTCGTGGGCGAATGGGCAGTCGAACTCGTGGTGGGACGAATTCTACATCGTGACTTTGGGGTTCCGACGCATCCGCGGATCGAAATGGTCGAGATGGAATGGATCGACGGGAAAACGCTGAAGTCGGCGCGCGATTGAGCGGGAGCGGTTTACGTTCTCCAAGAAATCATTCGCGGCACCCCACCGCCGCCGGCACATGATCACCGCCTCACGCCTGTGATGCCCGTGCCTCCAAACCCTTTCGCCGTCGCGCCGTTCCGATTCGACGTTACGCCACCGTTGCAACATGCCCTGCTGGGCGGGCTCGTGCCACCGGCGATCGCGCTCGACGATTCGCTCGAGGCCATCGGCTACGTCCTTACCGGGTCCGAAAAGCCGATTGTGGTGTGTGCGCTGGACTGGGCGGCGCTGTCCAACGGCGCGCATCTTGCGTGGCGGGTCGCGCTCGCCGCCGCTGCGCACACGACACCTGATCGGGTGGCGGTGCAATGTGTGCACCAACACAACACGCCGTTCATCTGCCGCACGGCCGCCGCCGTCGCGGCGCAGCAGGCCGATTTGCCGGCGATGTTCGACGAGGCGTTTTTCGAGGCGTGCCTCGCGCGCGCCGTGGCGGCCGTCCGTGCGGCCCGGCCGCGTCGTGTCACTCATGTCGCGCACGGTGTCGCCACCGTGCGCGAGATTGCCTCGAACCGCCGCGTGGCGCGCGACGCGGCCGGCCGCGTGCTTGCGATGCGCAAGAGCGCCTGCGCCGATCCGGCGCTCCGCGCGCTGCCCGAGGGCCGGATCGATCCGGAGTTGCAGACGATCGCGCTCTACGATGGTGCGCAGCGTGTGCTGGCCTGCCACTTTTACGCGACCCACCCCATGAGTTTTTACCGCGATGGCCGCGTGAGCAGCGATTTTTGCGGGCTCGCGCGGAAGGAACTCCAAGCGGCGGAGCCCGAATGCACGCACGTCTATTTTACGGGCTGTGCGGGGAATGTCGCGGCGGGAAAATACAACGACGGATCGGCGGCTTCACGCGTCGCACTGACCGAGCGTATGCTCGCGGCGTTGCGCGCGGCAGGGGCGGCGCTGGAGCCACGACCGCTCAACCGCGTGGCCTGGCGCACCGAGGCGATTCTGCCGCCGCCGCGTCGGGGCGTCTCGGCCGAGCAACTCGAGGCCTGCGTGGCGGATTGCCGTGCGCCGGCAGACGAGCGGCTGCTCGCGGCGTTCCGGCTTGGTTGGCACCGGCGCCACGCGCGCGGTGAGCCGCTCTTGCTCAGCACGCTTTTTTTTAACGACATCGCCTCGCTTTATCTGCCCGGCGAAATGTTCGTGGAATACCAGCTCCGCGCCCGCGCGATGCGCGCCGGACATCCCGTCGCCGTGGCGGCCTACGGGGACGATGGACTTTGGTATGTGCCGACGCGTGAGGAATACGCCGCGGGAGGCTACGAAGTGGAGTGCGCGTTTTGTGATGAATCGGTCGACGAAATCATGACGTTGGCGATCCAGCGGCTGCTCGCTTGAGTCCGACGAGAGCTGTGGCGTCGAGTGCGCGGCTTATGTTCGCGCGAGTGTGCCGGCGTGACGCTGGATATTCGTGATGGCTTGGACGATCCGCTCCATGCCCGAGCGCGGTGCGAGCAGCTTGATCCGCAAAATGGGTGGTAAAAAATCCGGCGGCTGATTCGGTTGCGCCGGCGCTGCACTGGGTTTTTGTGGCGCCAACTTCGTTTTCTAGGCCCATGAGGAGCGATGGTCGAATGGCCGAGGCGAGGGAAAGTTCCTGCCAGAAAATCCCTCTGCTCTTTGTTCGACTCATCGCCGCTTTTGCTGCGGCTTTGCCCTCACCTCGCGCACCAGCTCCCGCGCTTTCGCCATAATCTTCTCTTCGATCCCGGGTGCCCACGCACTCGGCCGCCCATACGGCACCATCGATGTCTTCCCCTCGTAGCCGCCCTCAGCGAGCACCGACTCCGACGGGATGTAGCACATCACGTCGTTCGAATAGCCAAATACCCATAAATTGTTTCCAA
>JBDSGI010000344.1:0-9369 GCA_039919035.1 Opitutaceae bacterium | reverse complement strand
TGCGCGGCGTGCAGGCGCAGGCCACCGAGCAGCTCGAACAGGAATAACGCGGTGAACACGAGCGCGAGCACGAGCACGGCATATTTGAGCGCGCGCCCGACGGTGCGGTAAGCCTCGAAGACGGGGTGCGCGGCGATTTCCTTTTCAGGCGTAGCCTCGACAATAAAGCGCGGCATCGCTTTCGCATGAGTCTTGGCACGCTCCTCCTGCAAACCATTCAGGAGATGCAGCGGCACGTGCAGCAGCAGCACGAGCCCGGCGATGAAGAGCAGCTTGAGCGTGACGGCGTTGCGCCGGGCGAACTGGCTGGACAGGGGAAGGACCGGAGGAATTTCCATGCGCCGAGGGTGGCGCATCGGTGTGAACCCACGATGAAGCCTCCGTGAATTCGCAATGAAGTCCTTGCGCCGGTTATTCACTTTCGCCCACGCTCTCGAGGTAGCGCCGACCTTCAACTCGCGCTCGACCGCTTAAATAGTTCCGAGCGCGGGCTAAAGCTCGGCGCTACCTCGAGAGCGATTGCCCGTTGCAGAATCGTTAGCGGTCCAGCGAAACGATCGCCTTGATCACGCCCGTCTCAGGTTTTAGCCAGGTCGGAAACTCGGCGATCATGTCGTCGAATTTCGCGCGGTGCGTGATCCACGGCTTGGTGTCGATGGTGCCTTCCTCGATCAGGCGGATGATGCGCGCGAAATCGCGGGTGAGAGCGTTACGCGAGCCCATGATGGTGAGTTCGCGGCGATGCAGCGCGGGCGCCTGCGGGAACTGTAGGTCCTGTTGCGTGATGCCAACGTAAACCAGCCGACCGCCAAATGCGCAGTAGTTGAGCGCCTGGGCCATGGACTTGTTGCTCCCGGTCGCATCGATGACGACGTCGGCGAGCTGGCCGTTAGTGAGGGTGGTGAGCGGGGCGAGCTCGGAGCCGTCGCCTTTGAGGGCGATGGTGTGGCGGACACCCATGCGGTCGCGGCAGAAGGCGAGTCGGCCCTCGTTGAGGTCGAGCACGATGGGGGTGGCGCCGGCAATCTTCACAAATTCCAACGCGCTGAGGCCGATGGGGCCGGCGCCGATGATGAGGACGTTTTCGCCCGCCTTCACGCCCGCGCGGTCCACGGCGTGGCAGCCGATCGCGAGCGTTTCGACGAGGGCGAGTTGCTCGTAGCTGAGCTTGGTCGAGACGTGAAGTTTCCGCGCCGGGAGAATAACGCGCTCGCACATGCCGCCGTCACACATCACGCCGAGCGTCTGGTGCTTTTCGCAGCAGTTGGTGAGGCCGCGCCGGCACGAGTAGCATTTCTGACAGTTGATGTAGGGCTCGACCGAGCAGCGGTCGCCGGGTTTCACGTTGGTTACTTCGGGCCCGACGGCCAGGACTTCGACACCCAACTCGTGCCCAGGGATACGCGGGTAGGAATAGAACGGCATCTTGCCGAGAAATCCGCCGAAATCCGTGCCGCAGATCCCGATGCGATGGACGCGCACGAGCGTCTCGCCAGCGACGGGCGCGGCGGGCTCAGGGAGTTCGAGCGGGCGAAAGGAGAGGGGTTTTTCGAGTTGGATGGCTTTCATTTTCTCGGAAGTTCTGCGCGGACCTTGCTCAGTTGTTCTCCGGCAAGCCTTCTTTGTGCCCGAGGTTTTTCACCGGGGCGAAGATGGCCTGGACTTCGGCAAGGAGTTGGTGGTCGAGCGGCTCGGCGGCCCATTTGGCCCAGTTGCGGATGTTGTTCGGATTAGCGCTGCCGGAGACGGTCGTGGCGATATCGGGATGCGCGAGGGAGAATTGCAGGGCAAGTTTGGCGATATCGACGCCCTTGCTCGCGCAGTAGGCGGCGGCGGCGCGGGCGGCGGCTTTGACCTCTTCAGGCTCCTTGAGCCAAGCGGGGAGCGGGGCGTTCGTCAGGAGGCGCGCACTGAACGGGCCGGCGTTCATCACGCCGACGCCCTTGGCCTTGAGGTAGGGCACGGCGTCGTCGGCGAAGCGCGTGTTTTGGAGCGTGTATTGGTTGTAGCTGAGCACGCAGTCCACGGTCGTCTGATCGAGGATGAACTTGAAAATCTTCATCGGGTAGCCACTGAAGCCGACGTAGCGAACCTTGCCTGCCTTTTGGATTTTGCGGAGCGCGGGGATCGTCTGGTCGACAATTTGCTGCATGGGGACGAACTCGACGTCGTGGCAGAGGATGATGTCGAGATGGTCGGTGCCGAGGCGATGGAGGGAAACATCCACGCTTTCCGCGACGCGCTTGGCCGAGAAATCGAAGTGGCTCAGATCATAGCGTCCGAGCTTGGAGCAGAGGGTGTAGCTCGTGCGCGGCACGCCTTTGAGGGCGATGCCGAGGAGCACTTCGCTCATGCCTCGACCGTAGAACGGCGAGGTGTCGATCAGGTTCAGTCCACATTCGAGCGCGACGCGGACGCTGCCGAGCGCCTCTTCGAGCGTGACGCTACGAAACTCCGCACCGAGCGAGCTGGCGCCAAAGCTGAGAATCGGCAGGTGAAGATCGGTCTGACCAAGGCGGCGGGTTTGCATGGAAAAACTTGCCGACAGTTCAGTCGGTGCGCACGCCGACCGAGAGGAGGACATTGGCCCAAAGTGCGCGGTCGGCGGTTTGGATCGTAAGGACGTGGTCCTTGCTCTCGACGGCGGCGTAAAAATCCCACTTGAGGATCGGTTCGATTTTCAGCGCGGGGTTGGACTCGGCGACGATAGCGCGATATTCCTGCCACGCCGGCGGCTCGCCGAACTTGGCGTAGGGATCGTCGGGTGGGATGCCCATCGTGTTGATGTGATCGATCGGGACCGCGCTGAGCAGGGCGCGGAGCACTTGGGAGACGGTGACGACGCCGGGGGAAAGATTGAGGGAAATTATCTCGGCGTGCGGGCCGCGTTTGGAGGAGGCGGGGTAGTTGCCGTCGGCGATGAGGATTTTGGCGTGATGGCCGGCGCGGGCGACGACGCGGAGAATATCGGGGTGGGTGAGGGTGGTTTTCAGCATGGGGCAAGGAAACTAGCGGGCGGCGGTGAGTTGGCGAAACGCCGCGATGGTCTGCCGCGCGGCGGCCGCCGAATCGGGCAGGGGAAAAATCTCCGCTGACAGGTAGCCTGCGTAACCAATCTCGCGCAGCGCCGCAATGATGGGGGGGAGGTTCGTCTGGCCGAAACCAATCGCGCGGCGGTTCGAGTCGGCGAAGTGCACGTGGCCGACCAAGGGGCCGGCCTCGCGCAGGGCCTGGGCGGAGTCAGCCTCCTCAATGTTCATATGGAAAAGGTCGGCGAGGATGCGAACGTGGCTGAGCTTGGCGCCGCGCAGCCACGCGGCGGTGTCGGCGAGACGATTCAAGAGATTGGTCTCGTAGCGGTTCAACGGCTCGTAAAGCAGCGGCATGTTGTGCCGGGCGGCATGGGCCCCGAGGTCGCTGAGGGCTTCGGCCAGCCAGCTGAGGGCTTGTTCGCGGCTAACCATGCCCTCCCAGCGGCCCTGCATCGAGCCGATGATAGCGGGGGCGCCCAGCCCACCCGCGGCGTCGATGATGGCTCGGATGAATTCGCGCGCCCGCGTCCGAATCGCGGGATCGGCGTGAGTGAGTGTGAGTTTTTCCACGACCCAGCCGCCACCGGTGCCGACAGCGGCGACCTTCAAAGCGTGACGAGCGACCAAGGCGCTCACGCGGGCGACGTCGAGCGCGGCGGCATTAGGAGGGAAAATCTCCACGGCGTCGAAACCAAGGCCGTGGGCCAGCGCGGAGGCCGCCTCAAGGCCGTCCCAGAAAACAAAAGGGCCGCCCTTGGCTTCGGCGACGAGTGACACGGTGACGGCGGAACGCATGGGAGTAATGTTCAAAAGCGCATTTCCCGCACACGGCAAGGACCCCGTGATTTTATCAGTTGAGCAAAGACCAAAGACACGCTGCGCGCCTGCAGGTCTTTTGAGCCGCTGGTTGGAAGAATGGTCGGGGCGACAGGATTCGAACCTGCGACCTCTACGTCCCGAACGTAGCGCTCTACCAGGCTAAGCTACGCCCCGACATTTTTTCCACGACCGGCAATCGCGGTCGAGTGGTTGAGGGAGCCGTAGCACAAACGGTGGCGCAAGCAGAAAATCGGATGGGGCGGCACGTCGGGCGGAAATTTTCGGCACGGCTGGCGTCCGGACACAAAAAAGCCCCGAATGATTTCGGGGCTTTGAAAAGTTCCTGATCAAATCTTCCGACGGTTTTATTTAGCCGATTTGGCCGGGGCCGGGGCCGCCATGATGACGGGCGGACGCGTGAGGGAACTGTCGGAGGCGCGTTTGATCACCATCTCGGTCATGCGTTGAATTTCGAGCTCGGCATTGCGGCGGGCCACCCGTGCGAGTTCGACTTGCTTGGCGATGTCGAAGGCTTCGCGGCTGGTCTTGTCTCGCTCCTTGCGGAGATTTTCGAGTTCTGCTTCGAGCCTCGTGATGTCCTTGGCGGCCGTCTCACCCTTGGTGACGTATTCGGCCGTCTTGTCGCGCACCTGTTTGTCGTCGGCGGCCTGCTTGGCGGCTTTCTCCTCTTCTTTTTTCCGTTCTTCGGCCTCACGTTCGTCGGCGCGCTTTTTAGCGTCTTCACGGGCCTTGGCCTCGGCGACCTTTTTCTTGGATTCGGCGTCAGATTTCTTTTTCGCCTCGGCTTCCACGTGGGCACGTTCCTTGAGTTCTGCCGTCTCTCGGTGCGAGACATAGAACACGAGGAAGCCCGCGAGCATGACGCCGGGGAAAATGAGATACATCCACTTTTTCATGGGAAGATTGAGCTGGGGTTTGGGTTACTTCTTGGCAGCGGCCTTCATGGCAGCCTCGGCGGCCTTGGCGGCATCTTCCGCGGCTTTGTCGGCGGCTGCGATGCGTTCCAAGACGCCGGTCAGATTCTTGGTGTTGGTTTCAGCCTTGGCGACATAGGCCTTGAGGAAAGTCTGTTCCTCGGTGATTTGCTTGCGTTCGGCCTTGGTGGCTTCGACTTCCTTCTTGGCCACGTCGATTTCTTTTTGCAGGCGCTTTGTCTGCTGCTCAAGTTTTTCACTGTCGCGACCAGCCTTGTCGCGTGCCTGGCGGGCTTTTTCCCGCTCTTCCTTGTCGCGCGTTTCCTTTTCCTCGCGCGCTTTCTTCTGAATGCGGCGGGCCTCCTGGAGCTTGACCGCCTCTTCTACGGCCTTGGCGCGGTCCTTGGCTTCCTTTTCCAGCTTAGCAACCTTGGAATCGCGTTCCGCCTTTACCTTGGCAATTTCCTTGTCCTCGAAATTCTTGTGGGCGCTCCAGTAGAACCCAAAGAAAAACACCACTAGGGCGGCGAGGGGGGCGACGAAATAGACGTAGCTTTTCTTCATGTGAAATAGATGGGGATTATTTCTTAACCGGGGCCTGGGTGGCGGCGGGGGTTTCCTTTTTCGGCGGAGCGGAAGGCTGCTTCTTGGGGGCGGTCTCCTTGGGGTGAAGCTTCGCTTCACGCTCGGCGATGGCTTCCTTGACGACGTCCTTCAGGCGGGCGAACTGGGCGTCCTTCTTGTGCTCCTCGTATTTCTCGGCGGCTTCGATGGCTTTCATCGCCTCGTCGAGTTCGCCGAGGTCAAATGCGGTGTAAGCGATCAGGTAGTAGACGCTGTAGGGCTTGGTGCCTTCGAAATTTCCCTTGTCGGCGGCCAGTTTGGCGTGCTTGAGCGCCTCGACGTTCTTTTCGCTTTGGAGATACATTTGGGCGATATTGACCTCAATTTCTCCGTTCTTAGGAAAGAGCGTCGTCGCCTCTTTCAGGACCTTGATGGCCGAATCGTTTTGATTGGCCTCCTGATAGTAGCGACCGAGGATGCGCCAGTTGTAAGGCTCAGAATCAATGGTGCCCTTCTTCATGCCATTGTAGAGGAGCTCGGTGCCCTTGGTGAACTGGTTCGCCATGAGATAGAGTGACACCAGATTGAAATTGTCCTTCGGGGTGTTCAGGTAGCCGAGGGCTTGGGCCCGTTCGACCGTGGTGATGGCACGCACTTGCAGCGAACGGGAGAGCTCGGTGTCCTTTTCTTTGGCGGCCTTGTCGGACAGCTGCAGATAGATTGCCATGAGCGTGGCCCAGTAGTCCTTCTTGGCTGGATTCTGTTTGAGCAGGAGCTCGAAGATTTCGGCCGATCCGGCCAAGTCGTTTTGCTGCTGCATCAAAGTGAGCAGGAGCTGGTAGAAGCTTTCCTTCGGCTTGATCGTCGAGGTGAGGCCTCGGTCGATTACGGCGCGGGCTTCCTTGAGCATCGCTTGGTCAACATTCTTGGGATCCGCCGTGGCGCGGAAGAAGAGAATGCTGGCGTAGGTGGAGAGGGCCTCGGGCGTCGGCTTGGGTGTCTTGTCGAGGAAGCGTTTGAAGTAGACCAGCGCCTTACTGTAGTTCTGCTGCTGCACTTGTGGGTCCTTGGAGGAACCGCCTTCCGACGCGATTAGTTGGGCGAGAAAGAACACGATGTCGTTCACCTGCTTCTCCGGGAAGTAGCCGTGCTGGTCGGCGAGCTGCACGACCCGCTCCCACGGGGCAATGGCTTTCGCGTATTGGTTCTTTTGGGCGTAAAGCTTGGCCTTCATGTCGAGAACCAAGGCCTCGTCGTAGCTGCCAGGCGTGAGGGTCAGGCCATCGAGCAACTGGAGCATGCCGTCCCAATTGCTGGTGGCTTGGAGCGGAGTCAGGGCGCTGAAGGCTTTCTGCGTGGACTCGCTGGCGTTGTGAGGGACTTTTTTCTCTCCGCCCGGTTGGGCCTGGGCGGTCGAAGAAGCAACGCAAAGGGCCAAGGCGGCGGCGAATCGCAGGAATCCCGGCGCAAAGGAGATCGGACGTGAAGGAGGGACGGGCACGATGGATTATTCCTCGTTAAGGGTGAAGACGATCGGCACCTGCATGTGAGTGGGAACATTGGCGCCATTTTTGCGGCCGGCCTTGAACTTCCACTTGCTGACCGCCTGGACGGCGGCGGCCTCGAACTCGCGCTGCGAGGAGCGGAGGGCGAAGGCGTTTTGCACTTCGCCGTTGTTGTCGACGATGAAATCGACCACGACCTCGCCGGCGATGCCGGCGCGGCGCATTTCAAAGGGATACTGCGGCTTGGCCTGAAATCGGGGCTGCGGCTGCTGGTCGAGCATCGACGGGTCGAAGACCCTCATGCCCTTGAACATGTTCGGGTCGCGGATCTCGGGAATGATATTCATCGAGGCCGAGAGGGTGAGGCCTTCCGGCGGCGGTGGTTGGATTTTTTGGACGAAGGAATCCGGCTGCACCAATTGCGGAACGTCCTGCTGCATCGGCGGCGCGAGGTCGAGCGGCTTCACTTCCTCGTTGGTTTCGATGATTTCCGGCTCCTCCTCCAGCTTGGGCATTTCCATCAGCTGCACTTTGGGGATTTCCTCGACGGCTTTCTTAACCGCAGTCGGCTTGGGCATGAGGCGGTCGCCAAAGAAGATTCCGAGGTGGAGGGCGGCGGAGATGATGACGCCTAAAATGAGATCGCGATTCATGGTGGTTCGAATTACCGACCGGTGGGACTGGAGACCGTCTCGACGGAGACCTGGTCGATGCCGGCCTTTCTGACTTCGTCCAAGGCAAAGACGGCGGCGCCAAACTTGGCCTTGTTGTCGCCGCGGATGAGGATGCGGGGAGCGGATTCGCTGCGTTTGTAGTCCGCCAGTTTCGGCGCGATTTCGCCCACGGAAATCAATTCAGCGGTGCCGCCGCCTTGTTTCCAGTAGTAGGTGCCGTCTTCGGAGACCTGAAGGTAAACCGTGGTATCATTGGGGTTCGGCGGCCCCGGCGGAGCGGCGACGGGAAGTTGCACGGGCAACGACGCAATTCGCTGCAACGACAGGGTGAACAACACGAAGGTCGCGAGCAGAAAGAAGATGACGTCGATCAGCGGGATGATCTCGATGCGGGCCTTCTTTTTGCCTTCTTCGGCTTTGGGACTGGATCCTGCCATTGGAGCGAGTGGTTGAGGGGTTGAGGCGGAGACTAGTTCCCAGCCTGACGAACCTTCGTTTCGATGAAAACTTTCTGGAAGCCGGTCTTGCGTGCTTCGTCGAAGACATAGAGGGCGGCGTTAAAGAGGGCGTTCTCGTCGCCGTTGATCAAAATCTTCCCATCCGGGTCAGAAGCCTTGTAGCCCTTTAGGCGCTCGATGAACTCGGACAGGCTCACAAAATCTTTATTCCACGCAATCGTGCCGGAATCAGTCACAGAGATAGTGACTTCGCTTTGCGGGCGGGGGTCGCCGGTCTCGGCGGCGGGCTGGTTGATGCCGGCCACGCCACCCGACTTGTTCAGCGACAGGGTGAACAGCACGAACGTTGCGAGCAGGAAGAAGATTACATCGATCAGAGGAATGATTTCGATGCGGGCCTTCTTTTTGCCTCCGCTGCTGCCTCCGCCTGATGATCCGGCCATAATATTGTGGGACTGGGTGGTTAAAGCTTCCTGAGAGGAATTGCGCCGCGGCGCTTAGCGCGAGAACGGAGCCGCCGTCTCGCCCTTCTTCAGCAGAATCTCCAAGGCGTGGGACACATCGGCAACTTCCTGCTTGGCTTGTTCCGCGCGGGCGGTGAGGACGTTGTAAGGGAACAAGCAGAGGATGGCGACGAGAAGACCGCAGGCGGTGGCGATGAGCGCCTCGGCCACACCACCCGTAATCTGGCCGGCGGCGGCACCGATATCACCCGTGCCAAGTGCGCCGAAGGTGCGCATCATGCCGGTGACGGTGCCGAGAAGACCGAGGAGCGGGGCGGCGGTAATACACGTGTCGAGAGTCGCCATGCCCTGTTGATAACGGGCGAGTTCCTGACCGGAAGCGCGGATGAACGCGTTGGAGAGTGAATATTGGCGGTTGCTCAGGCTGTAGACGAGAATCTTGGCGATGAAATCACCGCTCTTGCGACCGAGCGCCAAGGCTCCTTCGGTATCGTTGCGCTCGACCGCCTCCAGCATCTTTTCGACGACCTCTGGCTCGCGACTCGCGTTTTCACGCACCAAGAAAACGATGCGCTCGACGATCACCGTGATGGCGACGAACGACAGGAGCAAAATCGGCCACATGATTTCTTTGCCCTTGATGAAAAGATCCATCGGGGTGTCGTCGCCGAGGAGGAACGCAAGTGGTAGGCTTTGGGTGATCATAGGAGGATATGAAGGTTAATTGGTCGGGGCGGTGGAAATTGGGTGCTGGCTGGGCGGGGCGACGGAAAATCAGGCCGCTGTCTGCCTAAACCGAGCCGACCTTGTGATCCCGGGTAAGAGCCGGTATCATGCCACTATGGCGGAAGGTCGGTGATGGGTAACTGTAATTTTCAGCATCGCGCGCCGAAGAAATTCTTGGGGTAAAATATTTGG
>JBDSGI010000343.1:0-12977 GCA_039919035.1 Opitutaceae bacterium | reverse complement strand
CCAAGACTGTGCATGAGCCCGAGCGCCTCGACCTCGTCGTGCGGGGCGGACGGGTCGTCACGCCCGACGGAATCCAGGACGTGGAACTCGGCATCGTGCGCGGCAAGATTGTGCGGATGGCGCCGCGCGTGACCGATGTGACGAACGGTGAACTCGACGCCGATGGACGCTACGTTTTTCCCGGCATCGTCGATGCGCACGTGCATTTCAACGAGCCCGGCCGCGCGGATTGGGAAGGAATCGCTACGGGTTCGGCGGCGCTCGCGGCCGGGGGCGGCACGATGTTTTTCGACATGCCACTCAACTCCGAGCCGCCGGTGCTCGACGCGGCCAGCCTGCGCGAGAAACGTCGGATCGCGGAGGATCAATCCTGCACGGACTTCGCGCTGTGGGGCGGGTTGACGCCGGGCAACCTCGACAAGCTCGCCGGCCTGCGCGACGCGGGCGCGATCGGCCTGAAGGCGTTCATGTGCGACAGCGGGATCGCCAGTTTTCAAAACGTCGATGCGAAGGTGCTGCGCGAAGGAATGAAGCGCGCGGCGAAGCTCGGGTTGGTCGTCGCGGTCCACGCCGAGGACAATACGCTAGCCGCGAAACTCACTGCTGAGATCAAGGCGTCGGGTCGCACCAATGCGCGCGCGTGGCTCGACTCACGCCCGGTCGAGGTGGAGCTGGCCGCCATTTGCACGGCGCTGGAACTCGCGGGCGAGACTGGCTGCGCGCTCCATGTCGTGCATGTGAGCAGTCCCGAAGGCATCGCGCTCATCGCCGACGCGCGGCTCCAGCGGGTCGATGTCACGGCGGAGACTTGTCCGCATTACCTCTTGTTTAACGAAAAGGACTTCGTGCGCCTCGGCGCGGTGGCGAAGTGTGCGCCACCGCTACGCGAGGAGAAGCGGCGCAAGGCGCTGTGGGCTGACCTGCGCGCGGGAGACATTCAGACGATTGGCTCGGACCACTCGCCGTCGCGACCGGAGATGAAGGATTCGGCGAATCTCTTCGCCGTCTGGGGCGGGATTGCGGGCGTGCAGCATGGCTTCGAGTTGCTGTTCTCCGAGTGCGAGAAGAGCGCGGAAAAAGATTTGCCCGTGCTTGCCGCCGTGCTCGCGCGCAACGTCGCGCGCCGCTTCCGACTGGACGACCGCAAGGGCGAGATTTCGCTGGGACGGGACGCGGATTTTTCCCTGATCGAATTTGGGAAGCCGCGCCAGATTCACGCCGACGATCTTTGGACGCGCCACCGGATCAGCGCCTATGTGGGCGAGCGCAGCCGGGCGCGGGTGACTCACACCTATTTGCGCGGCAGCGCGGTCTATGCCGACGGCCGTTTGACGAACTTGCCCCGCCCCGGACAGTTTCTTGCGCCCCATCGGCCTCGGTGCTGATGTCGGGGAAACAAAGCTCCACTCGCACGTGCGAGCGGCTACGATTCCCTCCATCGCTTTTCATCATGAGACTTCCCTACGGCCAGACCCGCACACGCGTCGCTGCCCGCCACGCCCTCATCGCCCCGGATGGCCACGTTAAAAGTAGCGTCCCCGGTATCACTGGAGCCGCGTGCGTAATCCTGATCAATCCGGCGCTGGGCGCGCGCTTCGCACAGGTGCTCGTGACGTTTGAGGCGGGCGGGCGCGCGGACTTTGCTGGTGGCGAGACCGAGACGGCAGGCTACATCGACAAGGGCGGGGCGACGCTGAAAATCGGGAGTGAGAAGGCGAAGTGCGGCGCGGGCGGTTTCTTTTTTGCGCCTGCCGGC
Organism: Opitutaceae bacterium; assembly: GCA_039919035.1. Taxonomy (GTDB): domain Bacteria; phylum Verrucomicrobiota; class Verrucomicrobiia; order Opitutales; family Opitutaceae; genus ER46. The sequence continues at coordinate 11,221 of JBDSGI010000343.1, read as the reverse complement.
GCCGATTGGTCGATCACCGCGCCGAAGGCGGGCACGTGTGTCACTCTCTTCCAGAAAAAATACGAACCGCTCGCCGGCACCGCTAGTCCGCACGCGCTCGTTGGCGATGCGGCTGACGTGAAAGGCCAGCCCTTCCTAGGCGACCCCGACGCGCGCTTGCAGGTGCTGCTGCCCGACGTGCCCGCGTTCGACCTCGCCATGAATATCTTCACCTACCAGTCGGGTGCGACGCTGCCGTTTGTAGAAACGCACGTCATGGAGCACGGTCTGTTGATGCTGGCGGGGCAGGGGATTTACCGGCTGGAGGATTCATGGTATCCCGTCGCTGCCGGCGATGCGATCTGGATGGCGCCTTACTGCCCGCAGTGGTTTGTCGCGATGGGCAAGACGCCGGCGAGCTACCTCTACTACAAGGATGTAAACCGCGCGGCGCTCTGACGCACGCCGATTAGTGCTTCTGCGTCCGGGCGTAGTCGGAGAACACCACGCTCATCGCTGAGTCGAGCGACTTGAACCAAAACGCGGTGCCACGCATCCGAGTGTCGACCCGCTGGATTAGGGAAGGGGCTGTCTCTGCGGGCAGGCTGTAGATCATCTTGGTGTTCATCTCGACGATGCGCACGCCGAACGTCGGGCTGAACTCGCCGGTGTTGGCGAGTTCGATGGATTCAAAGGTGCGGGTGGCTTTGTGAATCACGACGATGGCGCGGAGGAACTTCGACGTGTGGTCGCGATCCTCGCCGGGGCGCAGTCGGAACCGGCAGGTCACGCGTTCCGCGTCGTCCGCCACGATCTCGGCGGAATCCAGGTCAAGCTGGTCGGTGAGCGAGGGCGCGGTGCCACCGCGCGAACGCAGCGAGCGTCCGTCGCCATAATGCCGGGCTTCGTCCGGGGTGGGCACGCGACCATCCTTTCCCAGCAGCGACCACCGGGCGGATTCGGGCTGGGTGGCATTGGAACGCTCCACCATGGAATGGCCCTCACCGGTAGTCGTCTGCGTGAAAGACCAGCCCGGGGGCGGGTCGGGACGAAATTTTCCGAGGGCCGACATGAACTCCGGCGGCACGGCGGCGAATGCCGGCGCGACGATCCCAACGAGAAAAATGAGCAAACGCATCTGCGGGAAGAACTGGAAAGCCGCGGGAGAATCAATGCGCATCCCTAATAAAAATCCGCCGCAGCCGTTATCTGGATGAGCCCCAATAATAATGAACTCCAATTACATCATCCCTGTTTCCGTCGCCGCTGCGGTCCACGCCGCCGTGTTGTTTGGTTTCACGAAGAGCCCGCGGGTCCGGATCTCCCCTGATATTGAGACCACCCAAATCATTGTGTTTCCGCTCCCGCCACTCGATGTCTTTGAGCTGCCTGAGTCCAGTGGCGAAAAGAGTAAGGAAGCCGCGTCGATTGAGCCTCCGCCGGCGGTCCTACCTGAACCGGTCGCCGTTTTCGTCGACGTGCCCTTCACGCTTACGTCTCCGGTGATCGACGTGAGTATTCTGCGGGAAGACACGAAAATAATCCCAAACACGTTTGGCCCGGATGGTGGTTCGGACGGCCGCCCGGGATTCGGGCCGATTATCTCGGCGATGCTGGATAATTCACCCCGCACGCGTTTCCAAGCGGCGCCGCAATATCCGTTTTCGGCTAAAACCACCGGGCTCTCCGGCGAAGTGCTGGTCGAGTTCATCGTGGATGAGAGCGGGCGCGTCCTCGATCCGCGTGTCGTGCGCTCGACCGATCGGGTGTTTGAGGAGCCCACGCTGCGCGCGGTGGCGAAATGGCAATTTGAGCCCGGCCGAAGCGGCGGCCGGATCGTGCGGTTTCGCATGGCGGTGCCGGTCGTGTTTAACCTTAACGATGGAGGATGAGGGGGGAGGCAGGCGCTCACTGCGCCTGCCGCTGTGCACGTGGATGGATCAAGCGACTCTGACGATTGTCTGTGGTTTGGACCCGCGGCCGGGTGTTGTTACCAAATCACCCACGCGGCGCCCGAGTAATTGCCGGCCGAGTGGCGACTGCGGTGTGACGACGAGAATCTCGCGGCCGGCATGCTGAAGTTGGGCGCCGCCCGCGCGCGGGCCGAGAAAATACCACGAGTGCCGCCGCGTGGCCGGCTCCTCAAGTTCGATGAGCGCACCAAGCGCAATCATGGCCGTGGCGTCGAAGTCAGGCAGCGGCAATGCGGCGTAGAGATCGATGCTCACACCAATCTCGGCGGCGAGCTTGGCCTGACCTTCCGCCAGATAAGCGGCTTCCTGGCTGTGCGTATCCCATTTGCTTTCGGCTCGGCTTTCTTCGCTGATCGCCTCGTCCCGGGCCATCGCGGCTGCCGAGGTTTGGCGCCCGAGCTCGTCGCGGAGATGGCGAATGATGGCGGCGCGCAGATCGGATTTGTTCACGTTGGCGAAAACTTTGATAAACCCCCGGGAGCCCGTTTTCTGCTGGCGCGGCTCGGAGGCGGACGCATGTTCACGGCCTACTCGTCCGGCTTGTCAACGGGCATCATCACGCATGGCGCGCAAAATCAGTTTCATCAATTACAAGGGCGGCGTCGGCAAGACGTCCCTGATCGTCAACACAGCCGCTGCGTTGGCGAAGCTCGGGAAGCGCGTGCTGCTTTTCGATTTCGATACGCAGTCCAACGCCAGCATCTGGCTGCTCAAGCTTGAACGCTGGAACAAGATTAACGCCTCGGGCGAGGGTGCGGTGTTTTCCATCTTCGCGCCGGGGCGCGCGCACGTCCGCGACCTAATCATCAAAGATGTGGTCGAGGGCAAGGCGGGCGAGAAGCTGCTGCCCGGCCTCGACTTGGTGCCGACGATCTTCGACTTGGTGGACTTGGAGAGCGAGTATGAAGGCGATCCGAAGCGGCCGCCGTATCTGCATTTTCACGAGCAACTCGCCGCTGTCGAATCCGACTACGATTTCATCCTCTTCGACTGCCCGCCGAACATATTGCGGGCGTCGCAGTGCGGCGTGTTTTCCTCGAATGAGATCTATGTGCCGGCCAATCCCGACGCGCTAAGCCTGATCGGGTTCACCCTGCTCGTCGAAAAGCTGCAAAAATTTCATCAACTCTCCGCGAGTTTTCGCCGCGCCGCGATGGGGGCGCCGGCGCAGGTGCAGGGAATAATATTTAACTCCATCAAGACCGGGGTCGATATTGAGGTGCCGAAAATGCGCATGCAGCTTCGTCTAAATCAATTCAAGGCCGCCAAGCGCGCGGCGCCCGGGGCGAAGATTTTCGATTCGCAGATCCGCGACGCGATGGTTGTCCGGCGCGCCGTCGCGCTCGGGCTGCCCGTGGCCTTGGTGAGCGCCGAGGCCACGGACGCCGGTCCGTCCGGTGACAACGTCATTTCCGACTATCGCAAACTGGCCGCCGAGATTCTCGGTCATGCCTAAACCTAACATTCCATTCGCATGAGCTCCACCTCCGCCACCGTCCAGACGTCCGCTTCGACTGCCGCCGCGAAAGCCTGGGACGAAGTCCGGGCGGTCTTCGCGACTTCGATCATGATCGACACGTCGCTGAACAGCCTCGCGCAGAACCTCGACGGTCCGGAGTGGCCGCTCAAGGGCAAGGACGAGACGCCCGCGAAATACGTTGATTTGAACTTCGAGGAAGTGGTCGAGCTGGTCCAGCTCAAGGGCCAGAAGCCGGAGCTCGCTGAGCGACTCACGGCGATTCTCAAGGAAACGACCGCCTTCGACAGTCCCTATGGCGAGATGATCGAACAGGCGCAGGCGGCTTCGGAAAAGGACAACCAGCTTCTGAAGAACCTCGCGAAGCTCGGCATCCCGGAAAATTTCCCGATCGAACTGACGTCGCTGGAGGCGGGCACCCTTGAGTTTTGCCAACTGGAGAAGTTGTCGACGCTCGGCGAGTTTGCGGTGTTTGCCCAGAGCATGTCGCAGGCGGTGATCGTCGGCGGAGATTTTCGAAAGCTGCTGAATGCGCTTTCCCACGTAGACGAGGCGGCATTGGCCGAGACGATGCCGTTTCGGCCTGGCCAGAAGGGCCTGCATCTCGCGGAGGCGATGGGTCACGCGGCACGCTCGCCTAACGGAGCGGCGCGCGCGGAACTGGCGACGACTTGGTTCCACGAAGATATCGCCTTGATTGAAACGGAACTGGCGGCGGGCGGTTCGCTCGAAAGGCACTTCGTCGTGCTGGGCGATCCGGCGCTGGAGCAGCAGGCGATGGCGCTGCTGCGCCCGCATCTTCGCGTAGCCCGCAAGGCGGTGGAGAAGAAAAAATCCGGCTGGTTCGGCTGGCTCTTTAAGGGCAAGTAACGCGCATGACTGCCTCGGCCCCGATTAAATTTCCGCCGCCGAGGCCCCGGGATGCCGCGATTTCGCTCGCGCTGCCGCGCCGGCGGCCGGTGGTGTCGCGCGCGCCGTTTGCCGTCTTGGACGCCTCGACCGCCGCGCGCGAGTCGCTCGAAGCGGTGGTCACGGCGACGCATTCACCGGTGCTCGCCGCCGCTTTGCCTGAGGCGGCTAAGTTGGTCGCGCTAGAGCGTTCTCTCCGCCAACTGCAACAGGCGCTGGCGGATCGTGAACGCGTCGTGGGCGAGAATGAGTCGAGACTCGCGGATCGTGAGCGGGATGTGGCAGAACTCGAAGCTTTACTTAGGGCGCGTGACCGCGTGGGGACTTCATCGGGTCTGGACGTAGGTGAGAGCGGCGCATTGGCACCGGAAAAAGTGGCGCTCGAACAACTCCGGGTTGAACTGGAGCGCCAGGAGGCGACTCTGATTGAAGCGAAAAAGGCGGTGCGAGATCGCGAGATTTTCTTGGACGAAGCGGAGGCCAAATTGATGGACAAAGTGCAGGCCCAGCAGGACAAGGAGAACGAATTGGAGCAGCGGGAAGAGGATTTGCTGGCGCGGGATCGGCGGGTGCGGGAGCGCGAGGCCGCGATCGATCCACAGGCGGCAGCCGCCCTGGCAGCGGCCTACGAAGCTTCGAAAAAGCGCGACGAATTTTCCGAATAGAGCAGGTAGGAGGTTGAGCGGGTCGGGAACGGCCCACGATCACGGGGTGCGAGTTTTGGCGTTAAGTGGACGCATGACTGAGTCGATGTGGGTGCTGCTCCCGTCATGTCCAACCACCCCACGATTATCGATTTCGCCGGCGCGCCTTTTCGCCAGCTTAAGGGCGCGGGGTCGGCTCCGCAGAGCCTTCCCTTTGCGCCGTCGGCGCAGAATGAGCGAACCGCAGGAGCTGTGCAGAAGCCGTTTTGCTTAATTCTTCCTTGGGCCGGCGGCGAGGCGTTGCACCGAGCAGATAATTTGGGTGGCCTGGATAGTTTTTTCCTGTCGGCAGAGCCCGATTTCTTTCCGCCCGCGGCATGAGAGTTGAAGTGTTCCGCCGCCGCGATGCGCGCGACCCACGGAGTTTGGTTGGGGTGACTACGGTGATTCCCCGGGCGAGGTTGCGGGGTTACCCGAATCGTCAGTTCGGCGCTCTTCTGGCATAATTTAGACCATGGAACTCATCATCGCCGCCTCCAGCTTTCTCGGTCTTGTGGTCATGTTTGCCGGGAGCGTCTTGACCGTCCTAGGCCTGCGCAATGCGCCCGAAGGCTTCGAGGACGAGACGGGCTTTCACGTGATCGAGTCGCAACGGGACACGGCGCGCGATGAAGTGCCCTGCGTTGGAGCAGACACCGCGCTGCCGTTCTAATCGCAACTTCACCTCCTCCAAAACGCGCGCTTCCGTCCCTCGTATTCCAGCAGGAATTTCCACGGAGATTAAAACTTCGTGGGTCTGTCGGGATTGCGGCGCACCGGATGAATTTCACGATGGGAACAAACCTCGACCGCCAGAAATTTGTAGAGAACGCCCTGGCGTCGATCGCGGTGATGCCGCACGGAACAAAGGTCGACGCGCTGCTAGCGTGTTTCTCCGGCCTGCTTGACTCGATGGAGGTGGCGGCGATTCGTGAAAAACGCGATCAGCTGATGGAGCGCTTCTCGCATTGCGGCGGCAGCTTTGAAGCGTGCTCGCTGGTGGTGAAGTGGCTCGATTGCCAGATCGCGCTACGAGGTTGCGGGAGGGCGAAATAGTCGCGCTCACCGATGCTGGTGGTATCGGGGACGTGAGGGAGCCCCGCGCCGGCGCGGCATGAATCCGGGCTACCGTATTTTAGGGATGTGCAACGCTTGTCCGAGCTGGTCGCTGGCGGTGCGGCTGAACGGGCTGCGGGTGGTTGAATTCGCCTAAAGTCGAGGGTGGGGGTCCTCCCGTCCGTGTCTGGCGGATGTGTTGGGATGAGCGATTACAGGCGGAACCTAGCCGGGAGAAAATATTACGGAACCGGCATGGGAAATCCGTGTAAAACAGATCGCCTCTTTTACCCACAGTTGCGTCGTAGAGGTGCGAATAGTCGGATGTCATCCGTTCTGCTACCCTTTGCCCCATGAATTCCGCCCTCACTCTACTTTGTATCGTGGCTGTTCTCGGCTTTGCGATCGGCTGCGTGATGACGGTGGTCTGTCTTCTCCGGGCGCCGGAAGGGGTGGAAGACGAACTCGGATTTCGTTACTTGCACTCTGCCGATACCAAGGGGTCCTCTGACGATCACGTGCATCACAGTGGCGCCGAGCTGGCGTAACGTTGGCGCCGCGTTGGGCTAACGTGGTGGCACCGCGGCTTGAGAGGGTGTGGGTTCCTCGGAACCTATGACCTGCTTGCTTCCGAGGGATGTTGTGAGCGCGCGTCCTGAACTGACTCGGAGATTACTTTGGATTCCGTTGAGTGAGGAAGACGAACGCGCCGAGCTTGGAGGCCGTGAGCACATCGGGTATGCCGTCACCGTTGACGTCGATGGCTTCGACTTGAGTGCCAAGCGCCGAGGCGTCGTCGATGAGGTGCGGGACATAGCGGGCGCCGCCTGGGGCGGATCGGTCGCGGACAAGTTCGAACCAGTAGTTCACTGGTGTGCCCATCGGATCGACATCGCCCTTGGGGCCGTGAGCCCAGCGGCGTTTGCCGGTGACGATGTCTTTGAGACCGTCGCCGTTGAGATCGCCGAGCGTGAGCGCGTGCGGCTGGGAGAAAGCGACGCCGAACGCCTTCGCCTCATCGGGCGTGCCCATGATGCGGCGCTCAATGAAGGAGATTTCCCCTGTAGCCGTGCGGACTTGCTCAAACCAGGATAGGCCCCAGCCGTGGGCGTTTTTTGCCGTGATGATGTCGTTCTTGCCGTCGCCGTTGACGTCCATGACAAGAATCTGCGCACCGCCGCGATCTTGGCTTAAGGTGAAGGGATGGCGCTTCCACAGCGTGCCGGCGGGCGAGGATTTGGGCGGTTGCTCATACCAGCCTTCGTTCAAGATAAGGTCGAGCAGGCCGTCGCCATTGATATCGCCGACGCCTTCGCCGTGGTAGTAGTGGTTGAAGTCGCCCTTCTCGGTGATTGGCACGAAGCGCCATGGTTTTTCCGGCGCGGCCCAATCGGGCGCATACCAGCCCCACTGTTTCAGCTTGTCGGTGGCGAGAGTGCCCGAGATGGAAAGGATTTCCGGTTTGCCGTCGCCGTCGATATCGAGGAATTGCGGCGCCTCACCGAAGATGCGTTGCGAAACGAAATGTTTTTTCCACGGCGCATCGGGCTGGCCGACTCCGGCCTGGCCGGGATTCTCATGCCAAAACGCCTCGTGATGGAGCACCCGCCCTAGGACGAGGATGTCGGGCCAGCCGTCGCCGTTGAAATCATGCACGAAGGAGAACATCGAGTTGGTGGGATTCTCCTCCAGCCGTTGCGGAACCATCGGGTAAAACTCGTGCTTCACCTGGAAATCCGGTCCGGCATACCAGTAGGGGCCCGCCACGATGTCCATGCGCCCGTCGCGGTTGAAATCGCCGGCGTTGATTCCATCGCACAGGTATTGATTGGTGAGGGTAATTTTCTGGAAGGTGACCGGACCCTCAGCAGCCAAGGCTACGATGGCGAAAAAACGGATCGCAACGACCGTTAGCGGCGCACAAAAGCGAGAGCGGGAAAGTTTCATGGGAGGGTAGGGCTGAGCAATTGACGGGCACTGGCGTCGGTGGGTGTTGGGCCCCGGGCTGGGCTGCGCCGAGCAAGTTGGGTTTGCGGGCAGCGGCGGGCAAGCGCGGGATTGCCCGGTTGCTATTTCCGCCCGAGTTCGCTGCTCGTCGGTGCTTCCCTCGCTTCTCGACAACGCGCTGCCGAGTCTTCCTTCTTTTTGGTGCCTCGTGGCCGCAAAATCTTTGCGGCAGGAAGGTATCCCGAATCTCTCGCCCCATGCTCTTCGCTCCCTCCTCCCCAACGATGCTTGAACGGTTTTTCCCAACGTCGCTGCGCGTCGCGGTCTTGATTGCCAGTTGCGCGGGCGTGACTGCTCCCGCCGCCAATTGGCCGGGCTGGCGTGGCCCGAACGGCGACGGCACCACTACCGAGGCAAAGAACCTGGCGATCAAATGGAGTCCGACGGAAAACGTGAAATGGAAAGTGGAACTGCCGGCGTGGAGCGGTTCTTCACCGGTGGTTTGGGGTGATCGCATCTTTATCAACACGCCCTCCAAGGAGGAGGCCGCGCCTGCCGAACCGGCTCCCGCCGCCCCCGCGCCCGGCGGCAAGGCACGGCCGCGACCGGGTGGTAACCGGCCGGCGATAAACGGTCCCGGCGGTCAGCAGCTGCTCTTGCTCTGTCTGGAACGGGCGACCGGCAAGGAACTTTGGCGACGGGCTGTCGACCAGGGAAATCAGATTCGCATGAAGCACAATTCATCGAGCCCCTCGCCGACGACCGACGGGAAACATGTCTGGGTCGTCTCTGGCAACGGCATGATCGTGTGCTTCGATTTTGCGGGCACGGAAAAATGGCGTTTCGATCTGCAGAAGAAGATTGGCGTGTTGGGAGCGAACCACGGCTATGGCTCTTCGCCGGTGCTCGTCGATGGCAAGCTCGTGATCCAAGTCCTGCATGGCATGAAAACCAAGGAGCCGTCCTACCTCCTCGCACTCAACCCCACGACGGGCGCGGTGATTTGGCGGGTGGAGCGGCCGACCGATGCCGTCTTCGAATCGCCCGACGCTTACACGACGCCTTTTATCGCGACGATCGACGGCAGGAAGCAGATTGTCATCAACGGCGGAGATTACGTGACCGGCCACGATGTCGAGACCGGCGCTGAACTCTGGCGCGGGGGAGGCATGAACCCCAAGAAGGACCGCGCCTACCGCGTCGTGCCTTCGCCGACCGTGCGCGACGGCATGATTTTCGCGCCGACGCGCAAGGTGCCGCTTGTGGCCTTCCGCGCTGGCGGCTCGGGCGATATTTCCACCAGCCACCGCGCTTGGGCGTGGGAGAATCCCAAGGGCGCGCCTGATGTGCCGACGCCGGTGAGCGACGGGCCGCGCTTCTACATGGCGGACGACGCCGGTATGATTACGTGTCTCGACGCGAAAACCGGTGCGGTGATTTACGGACCCGAAGACACCGGCATCGGCCGCACCAGCTCCTCGCCGATTATCGCCGACGGAAAGATTTACATGACCAGCGAAACGGCGGAGACGGCGGTGATTCAGGCCGGCCCGACCTACAAGCTCCTCGCGAAAAACGCGCTCGATGGCAGCTACACGCTCTGCACCCCCGCTTTCGTGGACAGCGAAATTTTCATCCGCACGGGCACGAACTTGTATTGCGTGACGAAGTAATCGCGCCGCTTCGAGCATCGCTTTTCGGCGGGGTGCGTCTCGCCCCGCGCCTCGCTTCATGACGAACACCCAGCTCGCCGTTCATTTCTTCTTTCAGGTCGCGACGATCCTGATCGTGTGCCAGATCGTGGGAATCGTGGGCAAGCGGGCGGGACAACCGCAGGTGGTGTCGGAGATGATCGGCGGCGTGCTGCTCGGCCCGTCGCTGCTCGGACTTTTTTTTCCGGCGGTTTCGGCGGCGCTCTTTCCGACGGAGACCCTGCGGGTGCTGTTTCCGGTTTCGCAGCTCGGGCTGGCGGCCTATATGTTTATTGTGGGTTTGGAATTCCGGATGGATATCGTGCAGCGCCAGCTGAAGAGCGCGGTGGCGGTCTCCGTCGCGGGAATGGTGGCGCCCTTCGTGCTGGGCGCGTTGCTCGGTTGGTTTTTTCACGGCCACACGGAATTGTTTCCGGCCAAGACTTCGCTCGTCGAGGCGATGGTTTTCGTGGGCGCGTCGATGTGCATCACGGCGTTTCCGATGCTCGCGCGCATTATTCATTTCAAGGGCTTGGCAGGAACAACGATGGGCACCGTCGCGATCGGCGCAGGCGCGATCAACGATGCGGCGGCGTGGGGTCTGCTCGCCGTCGTGCTGGCCAGCTTCGATGGCGATCTCGCTCACGCGGCGGTGAATATTGGGGGCGGCATCGGCTTTGTGGCGGTCACGCTCCTCGTGATTCGACCACTGCTCGCGCGTTGGGCGCGTGCGATTGAGGGGCGGGGCGAATTGTCCGACGGCGAGTTCGTGATGGGCCTTGCGCTGATGGCGCTGGGCGCGGGGTTCACCGACTGGATCGGACTGCACGCGGTGTTCGGCGCCTTTGTGATGGGCAACGCCATGCCGCGCGGTCTCGTGTCGCGCGAACTCATCGCGCGCATCCAGCCGCTGACGGTGGCGCTGCTGCTGCCGCTCTTCTTCACCTATTCGGGCCTGAACACCCAGATTGGCCTGCTCGACTCCGCCTATCTCTGGGGCATGACCGCGCTCGTGATGTTAGCCGCCGTGGGCGGCAAGGGCGTCGCGTGCTGGCTCGCGTCGCGGGCGACCGGACTCTCGAATCGCGAAGCGCTCGGCATCGGCGTGCTTATGAACGCGCGCGGTCTGATGGAACTCATCATCATTAACATCGGCCTCCAGCGCGGGATTATCACGCCCGCGCTGTTTGCGACGCTCGTCATCATGGCGGTGATTACGACCCTAATGGCGTCGCCCCTGTTTGAACTCCTCGTGGGCCGGCACCGGCCGACCGCGGATGAGGCGTAGAAAGCCGACCCCCTACCACTCCAGGCACCCGCCTTGATTGGTGCTGCGGAGCAGGAGCTGGCCGACACTATAGGAGAGGCTGGCCCAGGCTCTGCCGTCGATTGGAGGGCGACAATGCGGGCGGCAGCGGCCGAGACGTTTGGCCGCGACGAGCGACGCGCCAAGGTCCGAAAAAAACTCTAGGATTGGCTCGGAAGGTTTGCGGATCGGGGCTGGTC
>JBDSGI010000342.1:0-12686 GCA_039919035.1 Opitutaceae bacterium | reverse complement strand
TCGGACGGCAAGGACGTCGAGGCCACCATGCGGCAAAAGGTGGTCAGCTATCTCAAGGCCCGGATTCGTTCGAGCAGCGAAGGCTACGGCTATCGCGGCCAGGTCGTCTCCGCGATGATCGATTCGGACTATCAACTGAAGATTGGCGAGAAGGTGATTAAGGAGAAAGGCGAACTGCTCTCCCTGACGGCGACCGAAGCGGCGAAAACCTACGGTGAGCCGCCGCAAACGCTGCTCTCCGCTGGCACCGCGACGGCCATCGGCGATTTGATCGCGCAACGTTTCGGCCCGGCGAAGCCCAAGGTAACGACGCTGACCATCACTTGGTCCGAGACCCTGGCGGTGTGGCTCAACGCCATTTCCGCTGTGCTGCTCGGCGTCGGGCTCCTGGCAATCTACATCGAGTTCAAGACCCCGGGCTTCGGGGTGTTTGGCGTGGTGGGCATCGTGTGCCTCACGATCGTTTTTCTCGGCAGTTACGTCGCCGGACTTTCCGGACACGAGCCGATGCTCGTCTTCGGTTTCGGGCTGGTGCTGCTCTTCGTGGAGATATTTTTCTTCCCCGGCATCGCGGTGATGGCGCTCACCGGGCTGGCGCTGATGCTTGGCTCTCTTGTCTGGGCGATGGCCGACTTGTGGCCGAATGAGCCGATTTCCGTGGCATGGTCGGGGGATGCGTTTGTCGGGCCGATGGCAAACCTTGGCTACGGCCTGCTGCTCGCGGTCGTGCTGGGCGTTTTGCTCGCGCGGTTCATTCCCCAGGGCTGGGTGTGGGACAAAATGGTGGTCCAGTCCACCGTGGGTGGCGCCGCGCAGATCGCTGGTGGCAGTGCCGATGCGGGCGAAAGCGCAGCGGCGCTGGTCGGCCGCGCCGGTGTCGCGGTGACCGGGCTCCGTCCGGCCGGGCAAATCGAGATCGGGGGCCAGCGCTATGAAGCGCGTTCGGCCGTCGGCGCGATCGAGCGGGGCCGCCCGATTGTGGTGCGGTCGTATACGGATTTTGGGCTGGTGGTGGAGGAAGCGACATGACCGCGATCGTGCTTTTGTTTGTTTCCGGCGCGCTGTTGTTGGCCGGCGAGGTGTTCCTGCCGGGCGGAATTGCCGGTGTGATTGGCGGCGTCCTGCTCGCGCTGGGCGCGTTGTTTTCCTACATGCAGTTCGGCCCCGGCGCCGGCTCGATTGCCACGCTGGCAGCCCTCGCGTTGGTCGGGCTGACGCTTTACCTCGAACTGATCTGGTGGCCGAAGACCAAGCTCGGCCGCGCGATGGTGGTGGATGCCGTGGTCGGTGGGCAGTCGCAACCGCCGCCGGCCTCCAAAGAAGTGATCGGTAAATCTGCGACGGCGGTGACCATGCTCGCGCCCACGGGCTTGGTGGAAATCGCCGGGCAGCGCTACGAGGCGTTTTGCCAGAGCGGACTCGCGGCGCGCGGCGCGGCGCTCACCGTGGTGGGCCTCGATAATTTTCGTCTAATCGTCACAGCCAACAAAATCACATGAGCAATATCTCCCCCCTCGTCCTTTGGGTTCCAGTCGTCATCATCGCGTTTATCGCGGCCGCGATCTTCATTTCGTTCCTCGGCACCTGGCTGAAGGCGCGGCTGAACGGCGCGCCGGTCAGCGTCCTCAATCTCCTCGGCATGCGCCTCGGTGGCGTGCCCTACGGTCTGGTGGTGGATGCGCGCATCACGGCGGTCAAAGCCGGCATTCCCCTCGAAACCGACAAGATCTCGGCGCACTATCTCGCGGGCGGCAATGTCGTCCCGACCGTGCAAGCGCTCGTCGCCGCGCAGAAGGCGGGTATCTCGCTCAATTGGGATCGCGCGTGCGCGATCGATCTCGCGACCAAGGGATCGAACAAGAGCGTGGGCGAGGCCGTGCGCACCTCCGTCGATCCGAAGGTGATCGACTGTCCGAATCCGGAGAGCGGCCGCACCACGATCGATGGCGTCGCGAAGGACGGCATTCAGGTCAAGGTGAAGGCGCGTGTGACCGTGCGCTCGCACCTCGATCGTTTCGTGGGCGGCGCGAAGGAAGAGACCATTATCGCCCGGGTGGGCGAGGGCATCGTTTCGACGATCGGTTCGGCCGAGAGCTACAAGATCGTGCTGGAGTCCCCCGACAGCATTTCCAAGACGGTGCTGGCGCGCGGCCTTGATGTCGGCTCGGCGTTTGAAATTCTTTCGATCGACATCGCCGATGTGGACGTGGGCGAGAATGTCGGCGCCAAACTTCAGGAGGCGCAGGCCGAGGCGAACAAGAGTATCGCGCAGGCGCAGGCGGAAATCCGCCGTGCGGCGGCCGTCGCCGTCGAGCAGGAGATGAAGGCGCGCGTGCAGGAGATGCAGGCCGAGGTCGTCCGCGCGCAGGCCGAGGTGCCGCGCGCGATGGCCGAGGCGTTTCGCTCTGGCCGGCTTGGCGTGATGGACTACTACAAGATGGAGAATGTCCAGGCCGACTCCGCCATGCGCTCGTCGATCGCCCATCCCGAGGGCAAAAAGTAATCGGTCGCACCCGCCGCGCGAACCCCCACGCCGATGATCGAATGGATATTTAAGAATCTCGGAGTCGTCATCTTCGCGGTGATCGTCATCAGCCAGCTGGTGCGCGGTGCCGCGCGGGCGCGCAAGGCGGCCGGAGAAAGCGTGCCAGCGGCGCCGGAGAATTACGATGAGCAGCGGCGCACGCGGGAGATTCAGGAGCGCGTCCGCCGTCAAATCGCCGAGCGGCGTGGCGCACCCGCGACGCCTGCGCCGGTGCGGGAGCTTGCGCCGTCGGCGCCGCCAACCGCCGAGACCACGCAGTTGCCGGAATTATTCGGCGGCCCACTCGGTCGAATGCTGGAGGAATTGCAGAAGCGCGCCCAGCCGCAGGCTGTCCCGATCGAGCCGCCACCGCTGGTGGCCACGCGTTCCGACAACACGGAGCTGGAGCGTCAGGCCAAGCTGGCGAAGGAATTACAGCGGCTGGAAGAGGCTCGGACCGATATGCGGCGCCGGACGGAGCATCGCACCGAGGAGAAACGCCTCACTGCTGAATCGGAACCCGGGTTGCGCGGTGCCGCGCGCGGACAACTCCTCGACGATCTTGCGCACCCGCAGAGCCTGCGCCGCGCGATGGTGCTCAGGGAAGTGCTGGGACCGCCGGTCGCGTTGCGCTGAGGCCGCGTTTCGGGTCTCCCGTTTATTTCGGCGCCGGCAACTGGCCCCGCTGATAACCGTTGCCGAGGATAGTGCCCAAGTTCGCGCGCTTGCCGTCAATCTCGATGTCCACGAATTCGGCGCGACTGGCTTCGACGTAGACGGCGCCAGTGCGGGGAATCACCTTTGATTCGCCGGCAGCCAGCGTGGTCGCGAGCAAGACTTCGCCCTCCGCTTCGTTGGGCAGCTTCTTTTTCACCGTCACCTTTACAGTGTTGGTGGCGTAGAAGCCCAGCACGGGAGCGCGGGCCGCCGCGGGCGCTTTGCCCGCCGGGGTCGGAGCCGGCGAACTGCTGCTCCAGAACAGCGACTTGATGAGCCAGACCAGAATGATGAAGCCGATTACTGCGGCGCCGAATTTCACCCACCGAAAAATCACGGCCGGATCCGGGCCGGTGGGCAGGGCGGGGGGGCTGATGCTCCGGCGCGGCGGCACCCGGCCCGGGCCGGGGTCGGCCGAAGCCTCAACCGGCGGGGGGGCGGACTCGCCGGGCTCGCTGGGGGCCGGAGCGATGCCAGTGCGGCCGTAGCCCTCGCGCACCGGGGGACGGGACGAGCGCGACTCGCCGCGACCGAGCGCGGTGTAGTCGTTTAGGATACGATCGCTCGGCATCTTGAGGAAGGCGGCGTAGTTCCGGAGGAAACCGCGCACATAGATGTCCGAGAGACCGATGTCGAACTGGTTGCCCTCGAATTTCTGCAGGTAGTCCCCGCGAATCTTGGTGGCTTCGGCGGCTTCACGGATGGAGATGCCCTTTTTCTTGCGCGCTTCTTCAAGCCGTTCGCCGATGGTCTGCATGGAGGGGAGTTAGGGAGAAATTTCGGGAGAGGGAAGGAAGGAATGCACCGGCCGCGAAAGCAGCAAGGGATAACTCAAGCGCGCCGACGCAGCGACGACCGGAAATCAAAGCGCGTCGAGATCGACGAGGATCTCGCGCGGGCTCGAACCGTTTTCGGGACCGACGACGCCCTTTTCCTCCATGATCTCCATGACGCGGGCGGCGCGGTTGTATCCGATGCGGAGCCGGCGCTGGAGCATAGACGTGCTGGCGCGCTTGGTTGATTTCAGCACATCGAGCGCCTGCTGATAAAGCTCCTCGTCGTCGCCGAGATCGGAATCGTCGCCCCGGTCCTCGCCTTCTTCTTCCTCGCGCGCCGCGCGGTCGATCTGTTGCTGGACCGACTGGGCGTATTGCGGCGGACCGTTGACCTTAAGGAAATCGACCATGGCCTGCACTTCCTCGTCGGAGACGAAAGCGCCCTGCGCGCGCACAAGACGCGAGGTGCCGGGCGGGGAAAAAAGCATGTCGCCGCGACCGATGAGGGTGTCGGCGCCCTTGGTGTCGAGAATGGTCCGCGAGTCGACTTGCGAGGCGACCTGAAACGCGATGCGCGAGGGCAGGTTGGCTTTGATGACGCCAGTGATGACGTTCACCGAGGGGCGCTGGGTGGCGATGATGAGGTGAATGCCGGCGGCCCGGGCGAGCTGCGCCAGTCGCGCAATGCTCGTTTCGATCTCGGCGGGGGCGACCATCATGAGGTCGGCGAGTTCGTCGATGATCGCGACGATGTAGGGCAGGCGATCGGGCATCTCGATTTCCTCGGCGGCCGGATCGACGCCGGTGAGCGAGGCCTGCGCATCGGGCGGGAACGGCTCGGCGGATTTTCCGCCTTTCTTGCGGTGGTTGAAGCCGACGATGTTGCGGACGTTGGCGCGGGCGAAAATCTGGTAGCGCTGTTCCATCTCGCCGAGCAGCCACTTGAGGGCGGCCGGCACTTTTTTCGGCTCGGTCACGACCGGAATCAGCATGTGCGGCAGGGCGTTGAAGATCTTTAACTCGACGACCTTGGGGTCCACCATGATCAGGCGAAGATCCTTCGGGCTCTTCGAGTAGAGGATCGAAGCAACGATGGAGTTGATGCAGACGGATTTTCCGGAGCCGGTGGCGCCTGCGATGAGCAAGTGGGGCATCTTCGACAGGTCGGAGACGAGGGGCTTGCCGGAAACATCCTTGCCCAGCGCGATCGGGATTTCCGATTTCATTCCGGCCCAGTCTTCGCTTTCCAACAGCTCGCGCATTCCGACCGGAGTCGGGTGCTGGTTGGGCACCTCGACGCCGACGGCGGCCTTGCCCGGGATCGGCGCGAGGATGCGCACGGACTGGGCGCGCATGCCGAGCGCGATGTTCTTGTCGAGGCCGGCGATTTTTTCGACGCGCACGCCGGCGGCGGGCACAACTTCGTAACGGGTGATGACCGGGCCGACGTGGATTTCTCCGAGCGTCACCTCGACGCCGAATTCGCTGAGGATGCGCAGGAGATTTTCGGCGTTCTGGCGGTGCTCCTCCTCGCTGTTGCCGGCGGCGGGTTTCATCTGTTCCTTCAGGAGGGAGAGGGGAGGGAATTGGTAATTGGCGTCGTCGCTCTGCGGCAGCGTGATCTTGGCGGCCTTTTTCGGCTCCTCGGGCTTGACGATGTTGAGTTCCACGATGCCGGCGGCGGCGGCCAGTGACTTGGTGTCGGTGGCCGGTGCGGTTCGGGAGGTGGTCGTCTTGGCGGTGAGCGGCGATTTGGAATCAGCCTTGGTGGCCGCCGGTTCAACCGCGCGGGCCGCCGGGGTCTTGGCCAGGGGATCCTCAGCGGTTTTCGGGACGAACGTTTTTCGACCGCTCGGGCCCACGGTGAGCGACGGAGTGGTCGAGCCAGGAGGTGGACCGGCGACGACCACCGGAGCAGTTTTCTGTTTGGCGCGGGCTTCCTTCTCTTTCCGTTTCGCCTCGGCATACTCCGCCTTGAGCCGGGCCCGCTCGGCGCGCCAAGCGGTGAAGTTGAGAAAGATTTTTTCAAGTTCGGATCCGATGTCGCGCAGAAAAATCATCAATTGCGCGCCGAAATAGAGCGTCGCGAGAATGAGCCCGGAGCCGAAAGTGCCCAACGCGTCTTTCAGCAGGCTGTGGTAGAGCATGCCGCCGATCAATCCGCCGTAGCCACGGGGGAAGTAATTGCTCGACCAGTCCACCGCCTGAAACATCGCGGCCAATCCAGCGAACGAAAGGCACGCCACCACCATCGCGATCAAGCGGGTGCCGGTGAGGTGCTTGGAATTACGGACCGAAACAAAAAGCATCCAGAGCAGGAAAACCGGCAGGAGCCACGCGCTCACGCCGATGGAAAACAGGAGGACGAAACAGGCTTTGGCGCCCATCCAGCCCATGAGATTCGTGCCCGTGACCACGGTTGAAATCGGCGGGCCGACCTGCGCGGGGTCGTAGTCGAGCATAGCGACGCTCAGAAACGCTCCGGCGATGAAAAACAGCAGCGCTGCAATCCAGTTGGGCCGATACCGCGGCCCCTGGAAGGACGGGCCACCGATTGGGTTTGAAGTATCGGACTTGGGCATTTGTGTGAACCGTCTGCGAATCGGTTTCGGATTCCACGGTATCAAGCAGGGTCGTCAAATGTAAACCCCCCAACGTCTTTTCACAAAAAACTCGTTACCGCCGTATGCACGAACTTTTGCGTTTTCAGCCGTTATACCAGGAACGAGTATGGGGTGGCCGGGCACTGGAGACGGCATTGGGCCGGGCTTTGCCAGCCGGCGCGCCCATTGGAGAGAGCTGGGAAATCGTCGATCGCAGCGAGGCTCAGTCGGTCGTCGAGAGTGGATCCATGGCTGGAAAATCGTTGCGTAACATCCTGGCCAAGAACTCGGCGGTTGTGATGGGGCCGGCGTGGCCGGCGGAAAAACCCTTCCCGATTCTGGTGAAATGGCTCGATTGCCGCGAGCGACTCAGCCTGCAGGTCCATCCCCCTTCGGCGGTGGCAGCGGAGCTGAAAGGGCAGCCAAAGACGGAAAATTGGTATATTGCGCATACCGCGCCGGGGGCCGAGTTGATCGTCGGCCTTACTTGCGGGGTCACGCGGGCGAGCTTTGAGCGGGCAATTGCGGATAACACGGTCGAGCAATGCGTGCACCACTTCAACGTCGCGGCCGGCGACTCGATCTTGGTGCATAGCGGCCAGGTTCACGCCATCGACGCGGGCAACGTCATCCTCGAGATTCAGCAAAACTCGGACACCACCTATCGGGTTTACGACTGGGGCCGGATGGGGCTCGACGGCTTGCCGCGCCAGTTGCACGTCGCGCAATCGCTGCGCTCCATCGACTGGACAGACTTTGAGCCCGTTCCGGTGCGCGGAGCGCCAACCTCCGGGGTGATTGCGGAGTGCCCGGAGTTTCAGATTCGTCGCGTTGTCCTCGGCGCGGGCGAGCGCACGCACCTGCGCGCCAATGAGCAGCCCCGGCTCGTGAGCATCGTGAGCGGCGCGGTGCGGGCCACGAGCGATAACCACCCCAAGGGCACGCGCCCGCCGGTTTCTCCGCTGCTTAATCGCGGGGACAACGTCCTCGTGCCGTTTGCCGGCGCCTTCACTTTTTCGGCGGAGAACACGACTATCTTGCTCGTGACGGAGAATTTCGCCGGTTGACCAGCCGCGTGAGCGCTGGGTGGCACTACGCCGACGCCACTGTGACACGGCACTTGAAGAATGCTGAAAGCCGTAGTTTAGTCGGCGCTCTTTTGCACCATGTCCGAGCCTGAAACCAACGATCCCGCGATGTCCCAAACTCCTCCGCCTGCCGCCGCGCCGGCTGCTGGCGAAGCCTCCGCCGATCTCGCGGCGCAGCTTGAGCTGACGAAGGCCGAGGCCGCCGCGAACCACGACAAATTTCTGCGCGTCGCCGCAGACTTGGAGAATTTCCGCCGCCGCACCGTGCGCGAGAAAGACGATCTGCGCACCGCCGCCACCGGCCGCGTGCTCGAGGATATTTTCCCAGTGCTCGACACGCTCGGCCTCGCGATCAGCGCGGCGAAGCAGCCGAGTGCCGACGCCAAGACGATTGTCGGTGGCGTTGAGATGGTGCTCGCGCAGTTGAAAACTGCTTTGGCCAATCACGGCCTTAAGGAGATCAACCCCGCCGGCCAAGCCTTCGATCCACACCAGCACGAGGCGATTTCGCATCAACCGAGCGCCGACGTAAAGGAGGAGCATGTGCTCACGGTGGTGCGCACCGGATATTCGCTCAACGGCCGGTTGCTCCGCCCCGCATCTGTGGTGATTTCCAGCGGCCCGGCGAAGGAAGGGAAAAAGAGCTGACCGGAGCCCGCGCGGTCCCGCATCGCGCCACCCGAACATTAACATGGCAAAGGAAGATTATTACGAATTGCTCGGCGTGCCGCGCGGCGTGACGGCCGAAGACCTCAAGAAGGCCTACCGCAAAAAGGCGGTCCAATACCACCCGGACAAAAATCCCGGCAACAAAGAGGCCGAGGAAATGTTCAAGAAGGTCTCGCATGCTTACGAGGTCCTGACCGACCCGGAAAAACGCGCGGCCTATGATCGCTATGGCGCGGCCGCGTTTGAGGGCGGCGGTGGCGGGGTGCCCCGCAGCGGTGGCGCAGCCGGCGGTGGCTTCCACGATCCTTTCGATATTTTCCGCGAGGTCTTCGGCCAGCAGGGCCGAAGTGGCGGCGGTGGCGGAGGAATTTTCGACGAGATGTTCGGCGGCGGCGGTGGCGGAGCGCGCGATGGCAACCGCGATGGCGCCGATCTCCGCTACGATCTGGAGATCACGCTGGAGGAGGCGGCCCGCGGCGTGGAAAAGGAAATCTCGTTCCGCAAGAACATGGAGTGCGAGCGCTGCGGCGGCGAGGGCTCGGAGCCCGGCTCGAAACGAACGACCTGCCCGACCTGTCGCGGGGCCGGTCAGATCCGGCGCTCCGGCGGCATTATCACCTTCACCCAGACCTGTCCGACCTGCGGCGGCGCGGGCATCAAGGTGGACAAACCCTGCACCGCTTGTCGCGGCCAGGGTCGCATGCCGCAGAACACGAAACTCAACGTGCGCATTCCTCCAGGTGTCGAGACCGGTTCGCGGTTGCGCTCCGCCGGCAACGGCGAGGCGGGCATGGCGGGTGGAAATCCCGGCGATCTCTACATCGTGCTAACCGTAAAGGAACATGAGCTCTTCGAGCGCCAAGGCGACGATCTCTTCTGCGAAATCCCGATCAAGTTTAGTCTCGCGGCGCTCGGCGGGAGCGTCGAGGTGCCGACGCTTTCGGGCAAGGCCGCGCTCAAGATTCCGACGGCCACGCCGAGTGGCACGACTTTCCGGCTGCGCGGCAAGGGTCTCCCGAGCCTGCGCGGTGGCGCGCAAGGCGACCATCTGATTCGCGTGCAGGTCGAGGTGCCGCAATCGCTCACCACCGAACAGCGCCGTATCCTCGAGGAGTTCGCCCGCGTGAGCGGCGATGCCAACGAGCCGACCTCGCGGTCGTTTTTCGAGAAGGCGAAAAAATTCTTCTGAGCGAGCGTGCGGATCCGCGCCTGCGGTCGAATGAGTCGGAGAGGATTGGGCGCCACGCGGCGCTTCAGCCGGGTTGTTCGTGCTGGGCACGGGCTGAATCCCCGCTTGGCGCTGCCGCGTATTCGCCCTGAACGATCGGATCGGTTTCGCGGAGTGCGGCGTCCGCGAGCTGCGCGCCGCCGCCGAGGCGAAAAACCGCCCACACCGCGTGGGCGCGCACGAGCGCGGATGCGTGGTTCGTCGCGAGCTTAACGAGTGGCGGCAGGAGCGACGCGTCACCGGCGTTGCCCGCGACGACGCAGGCGTTGCGCAGGAGGCCCGTGAGCTTGAGCCGCTTCATCGGTGTGCGCCGGAAGATGGCGGCGAAGCTTTCCGGCGTGAGCGCGAGGAGCTCCGCCAGCGTGAGCGCGGCAAGGTTGTGGCGCGCGACGAGGAGCAACTGCCGGCCGTCGCGGGCGAAACGGTTCCACGGGCACACTTCGAGGCAGATATCGCAGCCGTAGACATGGAGACCGATGCCGGCGCGGAGTTCGCGCGGAATCACACCTTTGTTCTCGATCGTCTGGTAGGAGATGCAGCGGCGGGCGTCGACAACGCCGGGCGCGGCAAACGCCTGCGTGGGGCAGGCGTCGAGGCAGCGCGTGCAGTTGCCACACAACAGGCCGACGTCGCGCCCCGGCGGTTTTTTCCTGACCGGCTCGTCGGGGACGAACGCAATCCGCGTGAGCATCGAGGCCAGAAACAGCCAGTTGCCGTGGCGCCGCGAGATCAGCATCGCATTTTTTCCCGTGAAGCCCAAGCCGGCGCGCGCGGCCCAACTGCGCTCCAGCACTGGGCCGGTGTCGATGTAGCCCCGGTAGTCTTCGCGCGTGACGCCAAATATTTCTTCCAGCGCTTGGCCCGCCGCGACGAGCGCGGGCTTCAAGGTATCGTGGTAATCCTCGTGCAGCGCGTAGCGGGCCCACGTCGGGTTTTTGATTTTTGATTTTTGGTTTTCGAATTTCTCGGACCAGTAGCTCACCCCGAGCATCACGAGGGATTGGGTGCCGGGGAGCACGAGCTGAGGATCGAGGCGTTTGTCGGCGGTGCGCTCCATCCAGTGCATGTCGGCGTGCTGGCCGGCAGCCAGCCATGCGCGCAGGGGTGGGGCGGGCGGGGCGCCGGCGGCGGCAAACCGCACGTCGTCGAAGCCGAGGGATTCAAGCCGGGCACGGAATATTTCCTGCAGTGAATCCATCGGCGCGGGGCCGCGCCTCACGGATGCGCGCGGGCGAAGTCGGCGGCGTCGCGCCGCCAAGCCCGGAGCACGTGGGCCACGATGTCGTGCAGCGGGCGCGCGTCCGTCAGGATGACGGTGCCCGACTGCTTGTAAATTGGCTCACGGGCGGCATAGAGCGTGCGGACGCGATCCTCGGGATTCTCCACTTCGAGGAGCGGGCGGTTCTGTTGCCGCGCGGTCCGGGTGAGAATCGTTTCGATCGAAGCGTGCAGGCAGATCACGACACCCCGGTCGTGAAGCGCGGCGAGCATGCCCGGCTGCACCACGAGTCCGCCGCCGCAGGCGACCAGCGCGCGCCGGTCTGGATGCCCATGTTCGATGAACTCACGCTCGAGCGCGCGAAAGGCCGGCTCGCCGTCGCGATCGAAAATCTCTGGGATCGATTTGCCCTGCTGCCGTTCAATCTCGTGGTCGCTGTCAAAGAGGCTGAAACCGATTCGATGGGCGACGCCGCGGCCGACCGTGGTCTTGCCGGTGCCCATGAAGCCGACGAGGTAGAGGTTGACGTCTGTGGGTTCCATCGTGCGCTGTGAGGAGAACCGTGCGCGGCGCACTTGGCCAGACACGAAAAATCCTATGACAGGCGGCCCTCAAAAATTTGCTTTTGCGAGCGACAACACGGCGGGCGTTTGCCCCGAGGCGCTCGCGGCCATCGTCGCCGCGAACCACGACCGGGTGCCGAGCTACGGCGACGACCCGCACACGGCGGAGGCCAGGCGCCTCTTTCGCGAACTCTTCGAACGCGAGTGCGAGGTGTTTTTTGTCTTCAATGGCACGGCCGCGAACGCGCTCGTGCTGGCCGCTCTCTGCCAGCGCCACCATGCGGTGGTCTGCCACGAACTCGCGCACATCGAAACCGACGAGTGTGGCGCGCCGGAATTTTTCACCGGCGGGGCGAAGCTGCTGCCGGTGGCCGGAGTGCAGGCCAAACTGCGGCCCGTTGATTTGGAGCCGGCGCTGCAGCGCGGGCATGGGGTGCATTTTCCGAAGGCGCGCGCGTTGTCGCTGACGCAATCGACGGAACTCGGCACGGTCTACGCTCCGGAAGAGCTGAAGGCTCTGGCGGATTTCGCGCACACCCGCGGGCTGCACGTGCAGGTGGATGGCGCGCGGTTCGCCAACGCGGCGGCCTCGCTGGGCCCACGGGGCGTAGCACCGGCGGATCTGACGTGGCGGGCGGGGGTCGATGTGTTGTGTTTTGGCGGGACAAAAAACGGTTTGCTCGCGACGGAGGCGGTGGTGTTTTTCAACCGGGAGCTGGCGCGGGAGTTCGACTACCGCGTGAAACAGGGGGGACAGCTCGCGTCGAAGATGCGTTTTGCCGCGGCGCAATGGGCCGCCGTGCTGCGCGACGGCGCGTGGTTGCGGCACGCCGCGCACGCCAACCGACAGGCGCAGGCGCTGGCGACGGGATTGCGGGCGTTGGGCTATTCGTTGGTGGTGCCCACCGAGGTGAACGGGGTGTTTGTCGAGATGCAACCGAGGGTCGTCGCAGCGCTTGAGGCGCGCGGCTGGCATTTTTATCGGTTTGTCGGCGAGCACGGTTACCGCCTGATGTGCTCATGGGATACGGGCGCCGACGAGGTTGGGGCGTTTCTCGCGGATGCGAAGGCGGTCTCGGTCCGGTAAGCGGGAAGCCCTTGCCCACGGGATTCCTTTGGACACAAAAAAAGGGCGGGTCAGAGACCCGCCCTATTAAGACCATTTGGTCGTTGTCGCGGTTATTTCTTCGCGGGCATCGCGGGCGCGGCCGGCGCGGTGGCCGCAGCCTTGATGTCGAGGAGTTCAACCTCGAAGATCAACGTCGAGCCGGGCGGGATGCCGGGACGGCCATCGTCGCC
>JBDSGI010000341.1:0-2620 GCA_039919035.1 Opitutaceae bacterium | reverse complement strand
AAGCTGCTTCAGCAGCACAGCACCTTCTACGTCTTCGGCACCGAGGAGAGCTACGGCTACCTGCCGAACGACTATCTGCGGGATAAGGACGGCAACTCCGCGTGCCTGATGTTTGCCGAACTGTGCGCGTGGGTGAAGAGCCGCGGACTCACCGTGCCGGAGTATCTCGACGAGCTCTATCTGCGTTACGGCTTCTATCTCGAGGGCGTGATTAACATTTACTACGAGGGCGCGAGCGGCAGCGCGAAGATCAAAAGAATTCTCGATAGCTACCGCACGAATCCACCGCGCGCCTTCGGCGATACGGCGGTGACGAAGTTTCAGGACTTCGGCCGGGAGAAAATCACGGATGCCGACGGGGAGACGATTCCCGCCCAAGACCTGTATCTCGTGACGCTGGCAAATGGCTACTCCTTCGCCGCGCGTGGCAGCGGCACCGAGCCGAAGATGAAATTCTATCTTTTCGCCAGCGAGCGTGTCGCCAGCGCAGCGGAGCTGCCGGCGGTCAAGGCGCGCGTTCGCGCCACACTGGACGCATTGAACAGGCTGATCGACGCCGAAGCTCGCATTCGCGCCGAGGCGTAAGCGGGCGGTCGCGGGTTTTTATCGCTAAGGTTTCTCCCGATTTGACCGGTATCGCAGGCATGGTTCGCGTCCTTTCGTTGCGGCTCGCCGCGTTTACGTGTCTGTTGGCCGCCTCCAGTTGGGGAGCGGAGGATGAGGCGTGGTCGAGCTTGAAGCCCGGCATGACCCGAGTGGAAGCCGTTGCAATGATGGGACCGGAACTGGTGGGCAGTCGTGGTCGCGGTTTTGAAATTGCGATTTATGACGACAACGCGGAGCTGGTTTTTTTGCACGGCGGCCTCGTCGCATGGACGGCCCCGGTGGGAAGCCTGCGGGGTCCGGCCCAGGAAAATATCCTGAGGTTCAACCAACAGGGGCGGCCGCGTTACGGCGCTCTCGCCGTGCCCGATCCGCGCGTGGCCCCGGTCAAGCGCGCGCTATTTCTACCGGTTTACGCCCGATAGGTGCGGGCTGTCGGATGTGAGCGCCGTCGACTCCGTGGCGCTCATGTGGGGTGGGTAGGGACGCCTTTACCGGCCCGCACCCGTGACAAGCACTTGCACGGAGTAGAGCGACTTTCGCGCGGTCATGAACAAAGTTTTTCCATCCGGGCCGCCGAAACACAGATTGGCCGGCGCCTCCGGCACGAGTATGCGGCCAAGGCGGCTGCCGTCCGACGCGAAGATTTGCACGCCGTCGCCAGCGCTTGACCAGACCCGGCCGTCCCGGTCGACACGGATGCCATCCGGGCCGCCTTTGTCGATCGCGCAGAAGACTTCGCCGCCACTCACGCTGCCGTCAGCGGCCACCGCAAACACGCGGATGTGGCGGGGCGCGCCGGAGTCCGCGATGTAGAGCTTTTTCTCATCCGGGGAGAAGGCCAAGCCGTTGGGCTGCACGAAGTCTTTCGCGACGACGGTGGTTTTCCCGGTTTTCGGATCGTGGCGGAAAACGTAGTTGCCGGGCTGTTGCTTATCCTCCTTCTGCTTCGTGGTCGGGTTCGTTTTCAGACCGTATTCTGGATCGGTGAACCATACGGTGCCGTCGGAACGCACCACGACATCGTTGGGTGAATTCAGCTTTCTGCCTTCGAACGAATCGACGAGCGTGCGCACCTGTCCGTCTTGTTCCAATATCGCGACGCGGCGTCCGCTGTGCTCGCAGCTGACCAGCCGCCCCATGAGATCGAGGGTATTGCCATTGCCGTTGTGACTGGGCTTGCGAAAGGTCGTGAGGCCACCGGATTTCGTCCACTGTTTCAATTCGTCGTTCGGAATGTCGCTGAAAACGAGCGCGCCACTGTTCTTGAGCCAGACCGGGCCCTCAATAAAACCCATGTCGCCGACGAGCTTGGTGACCACGGCGCCGGCCGCCACGCAACGCGCGAACTCGGCGGGCTGCTCCGGTTGGATGTCCGCCGCGTGGGCGGGGATGACTAGGCACGGGATCAGTAGGGCGAGGGAGGCGAGGGGTGATTTCATGGGAGTGGGAAAGAGTCGGGTTACGCCGTTTGCCGGGCGGCGTTCAAGTTCGGTTTCGATGGGCGTTCCGAAGCTATCGTGTGGCGGTGCGCGTCGACAGCCGTTGCGCGGGTCGGGACGCGATCTCGATATAAACGGCCGGACCGCCCGCGCGCGCCACCGCGTCGAGGGCAGCGGAGACATCCGGCAGCGCGACCGGCGCCGCGTCGTCCGCGCTGGCCCCGACCTTGCAATCGAAATCAAGGCGGTTGAAGCCCTCGGGCAGCGGCTTGCGGTGCTCGCGGCGGACATACTTGCGCACCTCGTGCTTAATGGCATCGAGGACACGGGCGTCGGCCTTGACCGGGTCGTGGAGCGAAAACGTTTTCTTCATCGGCCAGCGATATCAGATGCTCCGCGCAAAAGCAGAGCGCGAATTTGGAAATCTCCGCGCCAGTGAGCGGAGCGGTAAGCCGGCTCCGCCGCCGGCTGAACTCAGAGGGCGTCGAAAAAGGGTCTCGCTGCTTGTCATTCTGAGCGCAGCGAAGAATCCAGCAGGACATTCGCACCCCTGAAAACGACGCGTTGATCCCAGT
>JBDSGI010000340.1:0-7936 GCA_039919035.1 Opitutaceae bacterium | reverse complement strand
CAGCCAACGCCGCCGCCGGGTCTGACGCGCCAGCGAGGAAAGCTCGGCCCGCTGCGTCCAGCCAGCTGGAGTTCGCCGCCTGAAGTCGCACGCGGCGCAGCCGGGCAAAAAAGCCGGGCAAAAATCCCCGTTGACAACCCCAAGTGTGGCTCCACGGTCTCCCTTCCTTTTTAGCCATGAGCACCACCGAAACCAAGCAGCAGACTCCCACACCCGCGGAAATCCCGTTCACCACGCCGGAGGTCATGCGCCACTTCGTGACCGACACGGGCAAGATTCTCCCGCGCAAATACACCCACCTCACCGCCAAGCACCAGCGCGCCGTCACCCGCACGCTCAAGCAGGCGCGTAATCTCCTGCTCGCGCCCTAATCGCCGCGACGCCCTCCCCTTTCAGGCCGGAGCTCAACCCTCCGGCCTTTTTTGCGCCTTGGCCCAGCCGATCCAGACCCGCCTCCTCCAGCCCACCGCCCGCAACCTCGCGCTGCTCGCGCGCCGGCTCCGGGCCGGCGAACTCGTCGCCGTGCCGACCGAGACCGTCTACGGCCTCGCCGCCCACGCCCTCGATCCCGCCGCCTGCGCCAAAATCTATCGCGCCAAGGGCCGGCCAGCCAGCGATCCGCTCATTGTCCATCTTCATTCGGCCGCGCAACTGCCGCTGGTCTGTCAGCCTAATGCTGCCGCGCTGAAACTCGCCCGGCGCTTTTGGCCCGGCCCGCTCACGCTCGTCCTGCCCAAACTCGCCGCCGTGCCCGGCATCGTGACCGCCGGCCGCGATAGCGTGGCGGTGCGCGTGCCCAGCCATCCGGTGTTCCGCCGACTGCTCAAACTCGCCGGCATCCCGCTCGCCGCCCCGAGCGCGAATCCTTTTGGCTACATCAGCCCGACCACCGCTGCCCACGTGCGCGAGGGCCTCGGTGGCAAAATCCGTGACATCCTCGACGGCGGCCCGGCGACCATCGGCTTGGAATCCACCATCGTCGATCTGCGCGACCCAAAGCGGCCCGTCATCCTGCGGCCCGGCGCGATCACGCTGGCGGATATCCGCCGCGTGCTGCGCACCGCCACGGAGCGTGCACCCACTGGCCACAAAACCGGCCGCAGCGGAGGGCAAATCGCGCCCGGCCTGCTCGCACGGCACTACAGTCCGCGCACGCCAGTCGTGCTGCACATCGCACTGCCACCCGAGATCGCCAACATGGAAGACCTCCGCGAGGCGTGGATTTTCCTACGTCGCCCGCACTCCGCGAAGAAAAGCGCGCCGAACATTTTCTGGCTCGATGCCCGCGGCTCACTGGCCGGCGCTGCGCGCCGGCTCTTTGCTACGCTGCGCACAGTGGACGCGCAAAGATTCCGCCGCATCCATGTCGAACTCGCACCCGACCACGATCTTGGCCGGGCCATCAACGACCGGCTGCGCCGCGCGGCGGCACGGTAGGGCGTTCGATTACTTCTCCTTATCGGCCGGGTCACCCTTCGCCCTCGTGACATAATAGTCCTTGTAGGACTTGTCGTAGTATTGGGCGTAGTAATAACCGGACATGGCGAGGTTCAGGCCGTTGAGCACGGCGCCAAAACTCGGCACGTTGGATTCGATCAGTTTCCTGGCGCTGAACTGCGCCGCCTTCCGGCGCACTTTATTGAACAAGATGGTGAAGATGGAGCCGTCGACCAAAGGCAGGATGATCAGCGCATCGCTTACGGCGGCGAGCGGCGGCGTGTCGATGAACACGCGGTCGTAGGTCTTGCGCAGGTCGCTGAGCATTTCTTCGAAGCCCTTGCTGTTGAGAACCTGGGTCGGGTTCTTTGCGCGGCCGCCCGCGGGCATCACATCAAGGTTCGGCTGCACATTGCGCAGCATCACGTCCTCGATCGTCGCCTTGCCGGCGCACACGTCGATCACGCCGCGGGTGTTCTCGACGCGAAATGACTTGTGGATATTTGGCTTTCGCAGGTCGCAGTCGATCACGGCGACCTTTTCGCCATGGGCCGCAAAGGTCAGAGCGAGATTGGTGGTGGTGAAGGACTTTCCTTCGCCGGGAATCGTGCTCGTGATCAGAATGCACTTGGCGCTCTTGCTCTCGTCCTTGAGCCGCAGGCTGGAGTGCAGCGTGAGAAATGCTTCGGCTACCTGGCGGTCGGCATTGTTCACCACGATCTGCGCCTTGTCTTGCTGCTCCACGCCCTTGATTTGCGGGATAATCCCGATGAGCGGCAGGCCCACGACGCCCTCGATGTCGAAGGAACTCTTCACCCGGTCGTCAATAAAGGCCACGAAAAACGCGAACGCGAACCCTAGCCCGAGTCCTCCCGCCACGCCCAGGCCGAGGTTGAGGACGACGTTGGGCGAGATCGGCTTGTTCTCGGGGCTGGGCGTGGCCTGATCGACGACGCGGGCGCTTTGCGTCTCGATGTTGCTGGTCATCGAGGTCTCCCGTGCGCGGGCGGCGATGCTCTGCAAAATCTGATCTTGGGTGCGGAAATCGCGCTCGATCTGGTTATACTCGACGGCGGCGCGGTCGAGCTCGAGTGACTCGGCCTTGATCTTGTCGAGTTCGCGCAGGCGCTGGCTGTGATTCTGCTTGGTCGACTGATATTCGGCCTCGACCTGGTTGCAGGTGGAGCTGACCGCACTTTCCAGCTCACGCTGCGTCTGCACCATGGCGTTGCGGGCCTCGATCATCGCCGGCCATTTGTCGCGGTAGCGCTCGCTCAGCTTGGCAATCGCGATCTTCTGCACCGCGAGTTGTTGGGAAAGCTGCGCTATGTTCGGCTGGGCGGCGATAAATTGCAGGCCGGTAAGGTCGGCGCCTTTCTGGCGATACTCCTTGATTTGATTCAGCCGGATTTCCGCCGTCTCCAGCGTAATCTGGGCGCGCTGCACCTCAAGATTGATGGCGCGCAGGGACTCGGTGACGATGTCCTTTCGCTGCTCCAACGAGACCGCCTTGTTGTCCTCCTTGTATTTCTGGAGTTTCCGCGCGAGCTGATCGACCTTCTTGCGCTGGTCGTCGACGGTGGTCTGCAGCTGCTCGACCGCCCGAGACTGGAAATTCGACCGCAGCCGTTCGTTGTGGTTGAGATATTCATCGGCGAAAAGATTCGCGACTTTCGCCGCCACGAAGCGATTCGGATGCTGGTAGGCGATGCCGACGACGAGCGTGAGGCGTTGGGGAATCACCTTGCGGTTGCGCGCGACAATCTCGGCTACAAACGTCGAGTCCGAGGATGCCTTGGCATACGGCGCGAGGAAATCGCGCAGGTCATCGCCGATGATCCGCTTGGCCACCCGCTCGATAATGGTCACGCTTTCGATGACCTTGATTTGGGTGTTCAGATCCTCGGTGGAGCGAATGCCAGTATCCATCATCTGCTGCACCTGCATGATATTGGGATCGCTGCGGAAAATCTGGAGAGTCGCGCTCGACTGATAGATCCGCTGCTCGCTGGCGGTGTAAACGACCGCGCTGGCCACGATGACGAGGAAGACGGTGAGGATATACCAAATCCGCTCCCGCAAGATCAGGACGTAGTCCTGAAACGTGCGCTGGGCATGCCCACCCGCCCCGTCGCCGTGACCGACGGCGGAATAGCCCGCGTAGTTTCCACCGGAGTTGTAGCCATAATCGGCGCTCTCGCGCGGCTCTTTTTCGCCTGGGGCCATGAAGTCAGCTTTCCCGTTTAGAATGTGCGCTCGGGCACAAAAACCACGTCCCCCTTTTCCAGGAGAATCGCTTCTCCGCCAGATTTCATGAGAGCATCGACATTGATTTCCTGCGTCGTCGATTCGCCGCGCGCGTTTTTGCGGGTAAGCCTAACCCGCTTCAAATCCGCGAGCCGGCTTTGCCCGCCCGCGCCGGAAATCGCCTGCAGGATCGTGAGCGAATCCTGCGCTGGAAACAGCACCCGGCCGGCGTTGTTTACCGCGCCCAGGACACTCGCGGCGCGCTCGGCATATTTCAACACCGCGACGCCAACCTGCGGGTTCACGATGAAGTCCTTGTTGTAGAGGTCGCGAATCAACTCCTCCGTCTGCCGCACCGTCTTGCCCTTAAGGTTCACCGTCCCGATCAATGGCAAAACGATCGTGTGTTCCTGCGAGATACTCACCTCGCCCTGCTTGTTGATATCATCCTCCTGAAAAACCTGCACCCGCAGGATATCCTGCGGCTGCAAGACGTAGTCACCCAACGGACTCTCGGCCGGGCCCGGGGCCTTCGTTTCACCGGGCGTGCGCGCCGAGTTGTCGGCCGCGCCGAGGAACGAGGTGACCGCCAGTGCCGCCAACGTTCCCGCAACGAGAATACCCATGGCGTTGGCTCGGAATACTGACCGGTTGGCGTTCAATAGCGGAAATTCGCCGCCACGCTGAACACATTGTTGCGAAATTCGTTCAGCCGGACGTCGGAGCTGTAGTTGCGATAGTAATAGGCGCCGACCAAACGCACATTGGTGCTGACCACAAAGACGGTGCCAAGCTGACCTTCCCAATAGTCATCCGTGCGCGGGCCGTAGTCGATCGCGCGCCAGCTCAGCCGGCAGTCGACGCTCCACTCCGGCGTGAACCGCGTGGTTATTTGGGCGTTCACGGTTTTATTTTTCAACTGCTGGCCCTGCGGGCTCGTGCCAAAGTCGTTCGAGGCGCCAAACTCCAGGCCCGTTTTGGGCGTGAGTTCGTAGGCAAACTTGGCCTCCAGTCCCAGCTGGTTGGCCTCGGAGCCGTTGCCGAGCGTGCGGCGGTTGAGACCAACCGCAAAACGCCCAATCAATTTGGGCGAAAACTCGCCGCGCGCGCCCACGTTGAAAAAATGCTCCGTTGAATCCTGCCCAATCTGCACCTGCGTGTCGCGGTAGCGGTAGCCGATGCTCACATCGGTCTTCGGCGTCCACTTGTAGAAAAAATCGATCGGGACCGTGAGGTTGTCCGCGTCGGCGTAGCCCGTCTGCTTATAGTTGTCGCGGGTGAAGCCGACGCTCACCGCCATCGCGGTCTTCTGCGAAAATTCAGCCTCAGCCGAGGCCGTCGTGGCAAAGTTATCGCGGCGGACCAATCCCGGCGCGAGCCCGGCCAACGACGGGCGCGCGTAGAATGAGTTTTGGTTCAGCTCGCGGAAACTGAGGTCATAGCCCAACCGCAGCTTGCCGTCATCGAAGCGCGACACGAAATCGCCGGCACAGAGATTGGTGTTCAGCGCGCTGTTGTCGGAGTAGCTAGTGAAAGCCTCGGCCAGCGCCAGCTTCCCCTTGAACTGCGCGTTTTTCCCGAACGCCAGTTCGGCGCCCGGCTCGAGGTCGAAGATCAGATCGCTGGTCGCGTCCCGCGCGAGGTAAATATTGTCGTCCGCCCGCACACCGAGGTTTCCGGTGACAAACAATTCCGCGCCGTCGCCTATGACAAGGAAGGGCGCCGCCGGAACGGAGTATCCGATGGCCAGCCCGGCGAGGGAGAGACGAAGGAGGTGCTTAAAAGACATGCGGGAAGAACGGAAACGGAGCTTGGGCATCACGCCGCTCGGCGGGCAATGGGCGTATTCCTACGCAGACCGATTTTACAAAGATTAGCCAACACGATGCAAACGACCTGGAAATCGCCGGAGCAAGCGCATTCTCGGCTGCGCCTCCCGTCCGCCGTCTCCCGCGCCATGCAAACGGCCCACCTCAACCCGCCGACCGCAGCTCCCGCAAAAATCGCTCGTTCTGCGGTCGGCTGCCAACCGTCACCCGCACCCACTCCGGCAGCCCATACGACTTCACGGGCCGCACAATCAGGCCGCGACGCTGCAAAGCGTCGAACACCCGCAACCCG
This sequence comes from Opitutaceae bacterium, assembly GCA_039919035.1. Taxonomy (GTDB): domain Bacteria; phylum Verrucomicrobiota; class Verrucomicrobiia; order Opitutales; family Opitutaceae; genus ER46. The sequence continues at coordinate 2,131 of JBDSGI010000340.1, read as the reverse complement.
TCACCCACCCTAATCAGCATGAAATTCGCCACGCTGGGCACGAACTCCAAGCCCAGCATGCGGCAGCCTTCTTCCAGCTGGCGCAGACCCGCGCGATTCTCCCGGGCGCAGCGTTCGGCGAAGGCCGCGTCGTCCAGCGCCGCCACGGCCGCTGCTTGGGCGATGGCGTTGACGTTAAACGGCTGCCGCACCCGGTTGAGTAGCGCGCAGAGTTCGCCGCTGCCGTAGCCATAGCCCACCCGCAGCGAGGCGAGCCCGTAAATTTTGGAAAAGGTCCGCAGACAGACAACCTTGCGCCCTTCGGCGATGAGCGGCCTCAGATCGGGTGGATTTTCCACATATTCCGCATACGCCTCGTCGAGCACCGCAATCACGTGGTCGGGCAGCGCGCGCACGAAGGCCATGAGCTCCGCCTCGGTGTTCGCCGTCCCGGTGGGATTATTCGGCGAGCAAACGTAGACCAGCTTAGTCCGCGGTGTGATCGCTGCCGCGATCGCCGCGAGATCGTGGCGCCACTCGCGCAACGGCACTTCGACGGCCTTCGCCCCGAAGAGCAGCGTCACCAGCTTATACACGACAAATGCCGGCGCCCCCATCACGACCTCGTCGCCCGCGCCCACGAAAACATGGCCGAGCAGCTCGATGATTTCGTTGGAGCCATTGCCCACGACAAATTGCTCCGCCCCGAGCCCGTGCCGAGCCGCGAGCTTCTGGCGCAGCTCGAAACAGCCCCCGTCCGGGTAGAGCTCGCCGTGCTCCAGCGCCCGCTTCGCGGCGGCCAGCGCCAAGGGCGATGGCCCGAAAGGATTCTCGTTCGACGCGAGCTTAATGATGCCCGCCGGGTCTAGGCCCAGCTCGCGCGCCACATACTCAATCGGCTTGCCCGGCTCGTAAACCGGTTGGGTGCGCACCGAGGATTTGGCCAACGACTCGAAATTCATGCGCCCACGAATGGACGCGAATGGACACGAAAGAAAGTCCGATTACTTCTCAGTCGCCGTGCAAAAAATCGTCCGCCTGTTTCCCGCCTCAGTCTCATGGAGTGTGTTAGCGGCGAGCCTGTTTTGCCCTTTCGCGCTTCCGGCCGCGCCCACCCCCGGGCTCGAAACCGGAGAAATCGCCGGCGCCAAGTTCGCCCTCGCCCGACCGGCGCAATGGAATCGCCGCGTCCTCCTCCTCGCCCACGGCCTGCGGAGCGAAGACCGCCCGCTCGTCGCCGACCTTTTCCCCGATCATCTCGCCTATAAAACCCTCCTCGACGAGGGTTGGGTCGTCGCCAAGACCAGCTACAGGCGCAACGGCCTCATCATCGCCGACGCTCTCGCCGATCTCGACGCGCTACGCGCGCACATCGCCGCGCAGCTGGGCGAGCCCGACCGCGTCGTGCTCGAGGGCGAATCGATGGGCGGCCTCATCGTCACCCTAATCGCCGAGCGCATCCCGCAAAAACCCCGCCTCTACCACGGTGCGATCGCCGTCGGCGCGGCGCTGGCGGCCCGCGAGCCGAATCAAGAATTGGAACTCAGCCACCGCCCGCAGATTCCCCTGCTATTTCTCACCAACCAATCCGAACTCGACGGCCCGGCCGCCTACGTCAACACCGAGGTCACCGACCCCACCTCGTTGCGCGCCGTGCTTTTCCGGGTGTCACGCGACGGCCATGTGAACGTAAACCAACGCGAGCGCCTGCGCGCGCTCCGCGCCCTCAACACTTGGCTCGATCGCGGCACCGCGTCACTCCCACGCCCGCCGCCCGACTCGCCCTTTTTCGACGCCACCGTCGCGCCCCAGCCGCAGCCTTCGCAGGTCGTGCGGCACGCCGACCGCCAAGGCTTCGATGCGCGCGTCATCGAGGTCTCCGCTGTTTACGGCAACGTCTTCCTCAACGCCCAGCCGGCCGATTTCGCCGCCGCCGGCATCGGCAAGCTGACGCACTTCATCTTGCAGGCCCACGGCCAGACTTTTCGCACCATGCACGGTCGTGATTTCTCCAGCGTGAAACGTGGCGAATGGGTCGCGTTTCCGAATGCCGACGGCTTTTTCTGGCTCACCCGTAACTTCGCGGATGCCGCCGCGACCGCCCGCCTTCAAGTCGGCGACACCATCTCGCTCCGCCGCGTAGACGAAGAGA
>JBDSGI010000339.1:0-4147 GCA_039919035.1 Opitutaceae bacterium | reverse complement strand
CGTCTGCCAGACACACGGCCTAGCGGCCGGCAGCCCAGAGCAGCCCGCGGGAGACGAGGCCGATAAAAACCGGGTCCTGCCAGGTGGCGTTGCTGTGGCCGTAGGTTGTGCCGAAGACGCGCGCTCCGTGGTAGTCGCTGGTCCAAATCACCGGGTAGTCTTTGCCGTCTTTCTCGCTCTTCGAAGTCGCGAGGGCTTTGGTGGTCGGCCACATTTTTTCGATCACGTAGAGTTCGTCCATGGGGGTTTTCCAGTCGGCGGGGAAATCGCGCAGCGCCGGGTGCTTCGCCGCGAGCACCTTCACTGCATAATTGCTCTGGTGATCGTGGCGGCGGCTGGTGACGCCGAGAAACTCGCGCCAGTCGTCGATGGTGGCGGCGCGGTAGGTGTGCATCGCGCAATGGATCACGACGGCGGGCTTGCAGGCCTTGTGTGCGGCGGTGATTTTGCGAATGTAAACCGGATCGGCCGTGTCGGCAAAGCACTCGTTGTGGACCACAACATCGTAGGGCTTGCCCCAGTCCGGATTGTCGTAGAGCGCGATTTGGCCGCGCGTGGTCTTGCCGCCTTCGTTGACGACGGTCCACTGGATGTCGCCGTATTTTTTTGAGCCTTCGACGAAGGCCTTGGCCTGAAGTTCGTAGTCGTGACAGCAGCCGCCGGTGATGAGGAGTGCGCGGACGGGTGCGGTTGCGGCGGAAAGCGTCGCGGCGAACGGCAGCAGCAGGGTGAGGAAGCGGAGTTTCATGGGGGAGTCTGGGTTGGGAAAAACTAAGCGTGGAGAAAATTACATGCCCGGGAAGCCGCCTTTGCCGCCCTTGGCCTGCATCGCCTCGAGCTGGCGCATCATCTTTTTGCCGCCGCCGCCCTTCATCATTTTCATCATCTGCTGCATTTGCTGAAACTGTTTCAGCAGTTGGTTCACCTCGACGATTTTGGTGCCGGAGCCGTCGGCGATGCGCTTCCGGCGGCTGCCGTCGAGGACCTGCGGCTTGCGGCGTTCCTCCTTGGTCATCGACTTGATGATGGCTTCGGTGCGCGCCATCTGTTTGTCGGCGCCCACCGGGAGTTGCATGCCGCTCATGCCGGGAATCATGCCCATGATGTTCTGCATCGAGCCCATTTTTTTTACCTGCTGCATCTGGGAGAGAAAGTCTTCGAGGTCGAACTCGGCCTTCTTCATCTTCTCCGCCATCTTCTCGGCTTCCTTGTGGTCGATGGTCTCCTGCGCCTTTTCGACGAGCGAAACGACATCGCCCATGCCGAGAATCCGCGAGGCGAGGCGGTCGGGATAAAAAGGCTCGAAGTCCCCCGTCTTTTCGCCGACGCCGATAAATTTAATCGGAACGCCCGTGACCGACTTGATCGAGAGCGCGGCGCCGCCGCGCGTGTCGCCGTCGAGCTTGGTGAGGATGAGTCCCTTAAGCTGGAGCGACTCGTGAAATGTGCTGGCGACATTCACCGCCTCCTGGCCCAGTGCACCGTCCGCGACGAGCAACACCTCGTCGGGCTGCACGCGGGCGCGGAGCTTCTTCACTTCCTCGATCAGGTCGGCGTCGATTTGCAGGCGGCCGGCGGTGTCGAAGATCACGCAGTCGGCCGTCGCGGTCAGTGCGGCGGCGAGGCCGGCGGCGCCGAGGGCGGGCACGTCCTTGCTAGCGCGGTCGGAGTAGAAACCGAGTTCTTCCTGCTTCGCCAAGATCTCAAGTTGGTCGATGGCCGCGGGGCGGTAGATGTCGGCCCCGACGACGAACGGCCGGTAGCCGCGTTTTTTCAGCAACTTGCCCAGCTTGGCGGTCGAGGTGGTCTTGCCCGAACCGTGCAGGCCGACCATGAGAATCTTGAGCGGCCGCACCGCCGAGAGTTCCGTGGTTCCCTCACCGAGGAGGCTCACGAGTTCATCGTGGATGATTTTGACGATCTGCTGGCCGGGGGCGACGCCCTTGAGCACGTCCTGCCCGACGCACTTGAGCTGCACGCGATCGACGAACTCGCGGGCGACCTTGAAATGCACATCGGCCGCGAGGAGCGCGGTGCGCACTTCCTGCAGCGCCGCCGCCATGTTTTCTTCGGAGAGCTTGCCGACGCCGCGAAGATTGCGGAGCGCGGAGGAAAGTTTGTCGGTAAGGGATTCGAACATGCGAGCTGACACCGTTGGGGGATTTTATTCCGCAAGGCAACAGCGGCGGAGCGATCCGGCGCCGGCCGAGCGAGGCGCACTTTCATGCCGGCGCCGGCGCGGACCTTGCTCAGGGCGCGGCTTTCTGGGCGGCCGCTTTTTTCTTCCCGCCTTTGCCGCCACCCTCGGCGCCGGGCAGCGGTCCGCTGAAGGGCGGGCGATCGAAGGCCTTGCCGTCGCCTGTCACGCGCGGATCCTTGGCGTCCGTGAGCGTCTTCATCAGGCGCGCGCCTAGCTCTGCCTTGGTCTTGGCGTAGGCCGGATCGGTAGCGACGTTCTTCACCTGATCGGGATCGGTGCGCAGATCGTAGAGCTCCTCAGCGGGACGGCCGCCGAAGGCGTGCTCGTAGTGCCATCTCCATTTCGGGTCGTCGCGGTGGGTTACGAGCCAAGCCTTGGTGGGGCTGGCGTCCATGTCGGCGAGACCGAGGCGCGTGTCGTTCTCGAGCGCGTTGAGGGTGGCGGTGTGCGCGGTCTTCACTTCGCCCATCGGCGCACGGTCGGGCATGAAGTTACGGATGTAGATGAAGTCCTTCGTCCGCAGCGCGCGCATCGGGTAGGGCAGATAACCCTCGCGCGCATCCTCGACGTGGCGCTCGCGGCCCGTAATGACCCACGTGCGATCCTCCTCGATCTGGCCCGAGCGATCTGAACGGAGGACCCCCAGGAGTGAGCGGCCGTAGAGGCCGGCAGGCACGGGGGCGCCGCCGATCGCCATGAAGGTGGGCGCGAAATCGGGGAGGCAGACGAAGTCGTCGACGACGCGGCCGGCTTTTCCGCCGGGCACGCGCATAACGAGTGGGACGGCGGTGCCGTGATCGTAGAGGTTGCACTTGCCGGAGGGCACGCCGGGCATGCCGTGATCGCCGCTGAGGACGATGAGGGTGCGGTCGAGTTCACCCGCCGCCTCGAGGCGCGCGCGCAGCACGCCCACGTAGGCGTCGACGGCCTGACATTCGCCGAGGTAGTCGGCGATGTCCTCGCGAATCTCGGGCACATCGGGATAGAAGGCCGGGAGCTTCCCCTTCAGGTCGTCGGGTTCGATGCCCCAAAGTTTTTTGCCGGAGCCCTTGATCCATTTGCGGTGGGTCGTGGTGGTGCCGAAGAAGTAGTGCCAGGGCTGGCCGGGCTTCCGGTCGGCGAGGAAGGCGTCGAAGTTGCCGCGGACCTGCGCGAGGATTTCCTCGCGCGCGGCGGCGACGCTCAGGCCTTTTTCGACGCGGGCGGTGGCCTCTTCCGAGAAATTATTGGGGGCGCGGCCGGATTTCTCGTAGGCGTGCTGCTGGCCGCCGAAGGGCGCGTCGGCCGGCGTGCCCGGGCTCCAGACCTTGTAGCTCTTGCCGATGTGGTAACCGGCGTCGCGGAGCAGGAGGGGGAAGCTCGGGATTTTTTCGTCCCACACCGCGCCTTGGAGGATTGCACCGCGGCCGGTGTTGAAAAAGTAACGGCCCGAGAGCAGTGAGCTGCGGCACGGCGTGCAGGAGGGGGCGTTCACGAACGCGTTGCGAAACGCCACGCCCTCGCGCGCAATGCGATCGACGTGGGGCGTTTTGATCGCGTCGTTGATCGAGGGCTTGCCGTCGATGCCGGCGTAGGCGCTGGCGTAGCGGCCCCAGTCGTCGGCGAAGACGAAAAGGATGTTCCAGCGTGGCGCGGCGGAGTCGGCGGCGCGGCCGGCGGAAAACAGCGCGACGAAGAGCAGGGCGAGGCGGCTGAGCGATGGGTGCGACATGGGGAGGGAGGGGAACTGCGACTTTTCCCGGTCCGCGTCCGTCGCGCAAGCGCGCACTCTGCGCCGGGCGATTATTTCACCTGCCCAGCGCGTTCCTCTTCGGCGGCGATTTGGGCGCGAGCGAGATCGTAGTCGCGCGCAGCGGTGACCGCGTCTGCTTCGATGGCAATGGCGTAGCGGCGGTAAGCATCGATCTTTAGATCGAGAACGCGCCGCCACTGCTCGCGCTGGCGTTC
>JBDSGI010000338.1:0-4406 GCA_039919035.1 Opitutaceae bacterium | reverse complement strand
GGGCGCGAGCTTGCTCGCCGCCGACATGGCCTCACACGTAATCGTAGAGCTTGGGGTCACGTCGCGGCGCGGTGGTGCGCGCCTTGAAGCGATGCCGCGGCTCCTTCGGATCTTTCGGCTCTTTCATCGTCGGCATGCCGGGTTCGAGTCCCATGCCGCCGCCGTCGGGATCGCCGGACGATTCCGCCTCGTCGACCGGGCCCAGTTCCGACTCGAGATCCTCGGGGTCCTTGCCCTCCTCCAGCTTGCGCACGACCTCCTCAAGTTTGTCGTCCATCTTTTCGCCCGAGAGGTCCGACATCCGCCGCATCATCCGGGCCATCGCCTTCGGATCATTGTCATCCATGGTGTCGAACTCCTTCTCCATCGCGTTAATCTCGGCCTCGTTCCTCGGGTCGTCGAGCGGGTCCATCGCTTCCGCGCCGGCGGGCGGAGCAGGCGGGGGCTCGCTGCTCGGCCCACCGCTCGTGATGGCGAAGGCCGACACGATTTTTTTCAGGCGAAACTTCGGGTTCTCCGGACAACGCGGCGTCGTCGCGCCCTGCGCCATGGTCTTGGCGTAGAACTGATAGATCGTGTGGTTGTCCGCGCAGTAATACTCGTAGATCGGCATGGCTGGGAAACGTGATTAGGAACCGGCGCGGCGTTTGGCAAGCTGGTGCCCGTGCTGGACGACCGTCTCGCGGCCGGCGTGGTTCAGTTTGTCGAGCACCTGCGCGAGCCGGCGGCGCCGGTCGTCGCCTTCGGCAAACATTTCCAGCTGGCCCGCGCTTTCCTCGACGTTGGAGAAACGCACCGACACTAGCCGCAGGGGCCGGCGCTTCGTCCAGGCTGCGCGCAGCAGCGGCTCGACCAACGGGTAAAACGGTGCCTCCAAATCCGTCGCCGCCGCCAGGCTGCGGCCGTGCGTCTCCTGCGTGAAATCGGGGTATCGCACCTTCACCGTCATCGTGCGCACGCGTTTTCCGTCCCCGCGAATCTTCGACAGCAACTCGTCGATCATGCGCTTCACGATCCGCTCGATTTCGGCGACGTCGGCGATGTCGCGGCCGAAGGTCTCCTGCTGCGAGTAGCTCTTGGCGTCGTCGTGCTCGGTCTCAACCGGGCCGTCATCCTCACCCCGCGCGGTGGCGAGCATCTCGCGCCATCCATCCCCGAAAGCCGCTTCCAGCTGCCCCTCTCCCGCCCGCACCACGTCGCCGACCAGCCTCAGGCCGTGCCGCTCCGCCAGCGCCGCCTCGGTCTTGGCCCCAATGCCCGGGAGCTTGCCGAGCGGCAGGGGCGCGAGAAACGCCGCCTCGGTTCCCGGTGCCACGACCACGAACCCGCGCGGCTTGCGGAGCTTTGAGGCGATTTGCGCCACGAGTTTGTTGGTCGCGAGCCCGAACGAGACCGGCACCTGCAGCTCCGCCCAGAGCCGCGCTTGCAGCGCCCGCACCCGCGCCTCGATTTCTGCCCCGTCACCCAAGCCGCAGGGCGCGAGGTCAAGGTAGCCTTCGTCGATGGAGTTGCGCTGCACGAGGGGCGTCAGCGTTTCGCAGAGGTCAAACATCTGCCGCGACACCTTGGAATACAACCCGCTCGTGTGCGGCAGCATGATGAGGTCGGGGCACACGCGGAGTGCGCGTTGCGTCGGCATCGGGGTATAAACGCCGCAGGCCCGCGCCTCGTAGCTGGCCGAGGAAATGATGCCACGCTCGCGCCCGCCCACCGCGCACTTCGTCCCGCGCAGCTCGGGCCGGAGCGCGAGTTCGCACGACACGAAAAACGCGTCGGCGTCGAGGTGGACGACCGTCGGCAAAGCCGGGGTCGTGACGCTCGTCGGCAAGGCCGGGAGCGTAACGGAGTTGGGCAACGGGCGCGGCACGAACCGGGAGCGGAAAGGAAATCCGACGGCCGGTCAACGGACCTGCGTCGCCATCACCTAGCGTTCAATAATAACCATAAAGTAATTTCCCGCCGGTCCGTTAATTTGACTGGCCACATCCGCGAGCGTTGCTTGGGTCTCACCACCCCGTTTCTTTCACCTCACCCACCCCGCCCGGTCCTTCATGATTTTGATCGCGATATTTTCCGTCATTGTGCTGCTGATGTGCTGGCTTTGCTACAGCGGCGATTGCCACCACTGAGCCCCCGAACTTCGGCGTTGCCCGCTCCCGGTCCGTTCCCAATCTCGCTCGCATGGGACGTCAATGGCTCCACGCAAAACGCGCGATCGTTAACCTGAAGAAGGGTCAGACGGTCGGAAAACTCGTCAAAGAAATGACCGTCGCCGCCAAGCTCGGCGGCGGTGATCTCGACGCCAACGCCCGGCTCCACGCTGCGGTCGAGAAGGCCAAGAAGGCCAGCGTCACGCGCGATGTCATCCAGCGCGCCATCGCCAAGGGCGCCGGCACCGGCGGCGAGGGCGCCAACCTTGAACACGTCGTTTACGAAGGCTACGCGCCCCACAAGGTGCCCGTCATCGTCGAGGTGATGACTGACAACCATAACCGCAGCTCCAGCGATCTCCGCGTGCTCTTCAAAAAGGGCCACCTCGGCGGCGGCGGCAGCAACAAGTTTCTCTTTGACCATGTCGGCATCGTCGAGGCCCACCACTCCGATGCGGCGACCGACCTTGAGGCTGCTGGCATCGAAGCGGGCGCGAACGAGTTCGAGCCCCTCACCCACGCGCAGAACGACGACATTCCCGAGGGTCACTCCGGCGCCCGCTTTCTCACCGACCGCACGGCCGTCCACGCCGTCGCGACGTGGCTGAAACAAAACGGCTGGGCCGTCACGACCGCCGAACTCGGCTACGTCGCCAAAACCTTCGTCGATCTCGACGACACTGCCCGAGCAGAAGTCGGCGAATTTCTCCAAGAAATTGAGGACAACGACGACGTGCAGCGGGTTTGGGCGGCGGTGAAGTGAGGTAGCGTAGGGCGTCTGTCTTGCAGACGCCGCGCTGGCATGACGACCATTGCCGGAGCCCCACCTAATCGTCGCACAGCCGACTTGTTACTCGGACGTCAGTCGGTTCCCGGTGCGTCCTACTTCATTACTTGGTGCGAAGCGGCCCGCATACCGCGCCTTACCCAGCCAGAGATTACTTCGTCATTATGGGCCACGTTAGAGCACTCGGCCGCCCAAAGTGATTTCTCGCCAATAGCGGCGACCATCATGCCAGACCATATTCACATTCTGGGAATCCTCGGTGCACGGCTTTCTCTGCCGCGCTTAATCGGGAAGTGGAAGCGCCAAACCGGCGAGGTGCTAGGTGCGAAGAAACTGCGTTGGCAGGAAAACTTCTACGAACATCGACTCCGTCGCCCCGAGGAGCTCGAACCCTTTGCGCGCTACATTTTCCTGAATCCTCATCGGGCCCGGCTTCTGCGACTCGACGAATCATGGCCACACTGGCGGCGTGGGACTGACACGCGCTTTCAATTCGAGGAATTCGTGGCGCGTGATGGCCGGGTTCCGGCCGCTTGGCTGGGTGAGCCCGACCCACCCGGCGCCTCCGACCTGTAGGGCGTCTGTCTTGCAGACGCCTGCGGTAGGGGAAATCGAATAAAGGCGTCTGCAAGACAGACGCCCTACAACAAGCGGAATACCAGCTCCCGCGACGGTTCACGTCCGTGGCCAGTGAGCACAAGACGATCGTCAAGCACGCGTGCGGTGGCAAAGGCCGTGGTGTCCGCCGTCTCGACCATGCCGTGCATCGTCACAAACGGCACGCCGTTCCGCGCCGCGAAGTTGCCCGCGTGATTGTGGCCGTTCAGCCAGGCGACGACGTGCGGGTGCCGGTCGATGACCGCGAGCACGGCGGCGGCATTCCAGACGTTGTGCACGTTGTCGGGGAACACGGGATGGTGGGCGAGGACGATGACCTTTTCGCCGGCCGCGCGCGCCTCCGCGCAGGTGCGGTCGAACCACGCAAGTTGCGCCGGGCCGATGGCGCCGTTCCACGGTTGAGCCTGCCGGAGTTTCGCCACCTGGGCCTCGGCGAACGCGCGTTCAGCCTCCGCCCGCTCGGGCGTGCCGGCGGCGTGCGCGTAGATGCTCACGTCGTTGGTATCAAGCACGACGAAGCGAAAGCCGCCGTGCGCAAACGCCCCGTGGCGCCACGCCATGCCGAGCCGCTGCGGCACGCGCGCCTTCAGGTCGTCCCACACATCGAAGTCGTGGTTGCCGAGCAACTGGTGCCAACGGTGGCGGCTCCGCGCGAGTGGCTGGGTGATTTCGTCGAAGCTCTTCCACTCGCGGTCGATGAGATCGCCGAGGTGAACGCAGAACGCGAGGTCGCGGGCGTTGCAGTGCTCGACCGCCGCGCCGAGTTTACCGATGGACTGGCGGTAGAAACGCGTGCCCTTAGCCTCGACGTCCGCAAACTGCGCGTCGGCCACGAGCCCGATTTCGAAGCC
>JBDSGI010000337.1:0-2679 GCA_039919035.1 Opitutaceae bacterium | reverse complement strand
TTCAGTCAAACCACTCGTCGCGCGGATCGAAGGCAGGGATCGCGACATTTACGATTTTGAATTTCCCCACGAGCCGATGGCGGCAGCCGGGCTTAATGAAGATCGACATCATCGGCTTGGCCGGAATGCGGTCGCCATCGAGCTCCATGAACCCCTGCCCTTCCAGCACCAGGTAGATCTCGGTCATCTGCTTGTGATAGTGCGTGCGGGCATCGATCGAAATATCGACGAGGTGAATCGTCGCGAGCGGGTTGTCGGGCGTCGCGAAGCCGCGGCGCGATTGACCACAGGGGCACGGCACGGCGGGCACCGTGTCGAGCTGCGTGATCATGTAATTCTTCGGGGCAGGCGACGGAGGGGACGCAGCGGGAGGAATCATGGTGTTTCGCGGAGAAATAATTTTACCACGCCGAGCATCGCGCAGTCGGGCTCGACAAACCTGCAAGCATTTCGCGGCGTCGCGTCACACCTCGCAACGACAAACTGGGCCACAGCGAACGCTTCCCGAAACGCCGCGGCGCATACGTCTGGGAGAAAGTGCGGTCAGGCTGACCGCGCTTAAGACCGGCACCGGCTCACTCGGGCTTCTTGCCGCGCGAGCGAATGCCGCGGCGCGGCTTTTCACCGCCGGCTTCCTCGCCCGCGTCGTCGCCTTCCTTGTCGGCGAACTTCGACACCTTGGCGTTGACCCACAGCTCGTCCTTGGAGTTTTTGTTCAGCCAGAGAATCTCGCCGGCATGTTCGACGAACACCGGTTTCTCCCGCGCTTTCTCGGGCACTTTCAGACCGGCGGTGACCAGCGCGGCGAGCAGATCCTCGGCGGAACGACCCATCTCCTCGGCCAAGCGCTCAACTTTGCCGGCAACGGAGCCGGTTTTCGTTTCCTTCAGCAGCAACCGCACGGCCGGGATGACACCGGCGACGGCGGGAGCAACTGCGGACGCGGGGGTTGGGGCGGCAGTGGCCGGAGCAACCTCGCCCGGCGTCACGGCCGAGGTCGGAGTCGAAATCGGATTCGCGTCTGAAACCACATGCGCCGACGCCGTCGTGGCGCCCGTTGCTTCGTTCGGAGTCGGCTCGGCGGCGGCAGCGGATGCGGCCGTTTCGCCCGGCTTTTTTTCCCGGCCGTTGATCCACAGGCCGCCGCGCGCATCAGAATTCAGCCACCAGAGTTCCGCGCCGATTTCGGCGAAGACGGATTTGTCGTTCGGGTGCTCGGGCACAATAAGACCGAGGCCGACAATCGCCGCCGTAAGATCGGCCTCGTTCGTGCGCAGCGCGCGGGCCAGAAAGGTCATGCTGCCCGAGCCACCCGGGCCACGTCGGTTGCGGCGCATGTGCGGCTTGATTTTTTCGAGCAGAACCGGGCCGGGGGGCAACGCGGCGGACGGCGACCGCGGGGCAGGAGCCTGAGCCTTCGGCACGGCCTCCGACGTGGCGCCCGGCTCCGCCGCCTCGGGTGCGCGTTCGCGATCGGGAGTCTCGGCTTTCTCCATGCGCGGGGCTTCCTCGCGCGGCGCCGGCGTCTCGATTTCGACGCGCGTCGCTTTCACCGACCGGAACACCGGGCGCGGTTTCTCCTTCGTGTTAATCCAGAGTTCGCCGCGACGATTGATGTTCAGCCAGTAGAGATCGCCGTCGTATTCGACGTATTCCGCCTTCGAGTCTTCGTCGGCCGGCAAAACAAAGCCGCACTCCACAAGCGCACCCTTCAGATCGTCTTCGTTCTGATCCCACTTCTTGGCGAGGTAATCGACGCCGACGGACATGCCCGGGCCGCGCTGATTGCGACGGAGATGCGGCTTGATCGCGTCAAAGAAAATTGGGAGCTCGTCCTCCTCGGCGGCGGTGAGCTTGTCCCAATCGTCCGCCTTCTCGTCGTCGTGCGATTCGGGATCGTCGTCGCGCGAGGTGTCCACGGGCTTGCGGAAGCCGTCGTCGGGCGCGGCTTTTTCCTCGAGAAAACTCGGGGCGCGCTCCTCGGCCGTGCCGCCGATGGGCGCACTGCTGGCCGCAGCCTTGAACTTGGCCTCAAACTCGACCCGCAGCTTGTCCGCCTCGGCCTTGGCGGCGGCGGCGGCGGCGTCCTGCAGCGTCCAGTCGCGCTGCGTCGAGCGCCGCGCCATCCCTGTAAACGCCAGGAAGTTGTCCGGCTGCGTGTGAAACTGAATAATCTCCCACTCTTCGCGGCCGAGATCGTTCAGAAATTTTTCCATCATCGCGGGCGAGGCGAAGCCGCCTTTACCGCTGGTGATAACCTTGTATTCCCAAAGTGACATAATTTTGCCCGCGCCGAGCGCGGAACCCCACCCATCCCAAAAGCCGGCACGCTTGCCGAGCCAAATCGCGTGCCACCGCCGCCATCTTCGCCCGATGACCCTCGCCGCCTCGCCCACCGAAGAATCTCACCGCTCCCTTGCACCCGGGCGCGCGTCTCGCTGGGCTGACCGTTGATGAAGCCCGCCCCGATTTCCCCTCTTCGCCCCACCGCCCCGCGCACCGCGTTCACCCGGCTCTCACTCGCGTGTGTCGTCATGCTGGCCGGTCTCCCGGCATTCGCCGCGCTGCCGGCACCCGACGCCGATGACGGAGCCATCAATTTGCCCCCGGGGTTTCGCGCCCTGGTCGTCGCCGACAATCTCGTCGTCGGCAAACGCATCGGCAACACCCCGGAGAAAC
>JBDSGI010000336.1:0-7377 GCA_039919035.1 Opitutaceae bacterium | reverse complement strand
GATCGACCTGTGCGATCACGGAGGTTCCGGTGGTCTCGGCGCCCTTCGGCGCCGGTTGCGGGCTCGGGGTCTCAGGTGCCTCGTCGGTTGCCATAGAGTTCGATGTGCAGGCGGTGAGCGTAGCGATACCCGCGGGCCTTGCAAAGATCGCCGAGCCACGCGGCCCGTGCGCGCATTTGCTCCAGCGAAATTGCCTCGGGCATCAGGAGAATCTTGTGGCGCGGAATATCCCGTTGCAGCGCGGCGAGCATGTGCTCCAGCTCCGCCACATCTTCCGGCCGGGAGACGACAAACTTAAACTGGTAGGGATAGCGGTCGACCCACTCGCGCACCACCTCGGGCTGCCAGCGCGTGGCCTCGTGTTTCTTCCGCCACGCGACGTGCTCCATCGGATCGGGGGCCGAATTCAGCAGCTTGGGCGAGAGTGAGGCGAGGTGGCACGCGATGCCGTCGGGCGCGATGGTCGCCGCGGTCTCAATCGTGATGTGGCGGCCGGTGGCGTGGATGGCGTCCGCGAGTTCGCGAATGTCCTTTGCAATCATCGGCTCGCCGCCCGTCAGGACGACGTGGCGCGCCTGTGGGTGGCCTTCCACCTCGGCCGCGATTTCGGCGACAGTGCGCTGCGTGCCCTCGGGATTCCACGATGCGTAGGGCGTGTCGCACCAGGCGCAGCGGAGGTTGCACCCGCTGGTGCGGACGAAAACCGACGGCACACCCGTCAACTCGCCCTCGCCTTGAATGGAATGGAATATTTCGGAAATCAGCATTTTTGAAACGTGAAGGACGCGGTGAGCGCAGAGGATTTTAGCGTGCTCTGCGTGCTTCGCGAACTCCGCGTTTATTGGTTGGAGGGCTTGGGAGGCAAGGCCTCGCGGCTCGCATACTCCGTCGGATCGGCGAGGCCGGCGTGCAAGAACGCCTCGCGGCGCTCCACGCAGGTGCCGCATTTGCCGCAGTGGATCACGCCGCCTTGGTAGCACGACCACGTGCGCGAAAAATCCAAGCCGAGCCGCGCGCCCTCGGCGGCGATTTGCGCCTTGGTCAGCGTTATGAACGGCCGCAGGAGCTTCACCCCGGCATAGGTGCCGAGCCGCATGGCGTCGCCCATCGCGCGCATGAAGTCCTCGCGGCAATCCGGATAGATTGCGTGGTCGCCGCCGTGCGCCGCGATCACGAGCCCGTCCGCGCCCGCGCTCTCCGCGAAGCCGCACGCGATGGAGAGCATGATCGCGTTGCGAAAGGGCACCACGGTTTGCTTCATGTTGGCCGCTTCGTAGTGGCCCTCGGGAATCGCGCCGCCGCTTTTCAGCAGGTCCGACGCGAAGAGTCGGTTTACGAACTCGAGCGCGATCGTTTCGTGGCGCGCGCCGATGGCAGCTGCGTGCTCGGCGGCAAACGGGATTTCGCGGTGATTGTGCTTGGCCCCGTAGTCGAAGCTGACGGCGGCCACGACGGTGTGATCGCGCCGCGCCCAGAGGAGCGCGGTCACCGAATCCATCCCGCCGGAGCAGAGCACGACGACTTGCATGAAAACAGCATGGCCATAAGAACCCGCAAAAGTCACAAAAAGAAAAAACGCGAGCCGGCGACGGCGTTTTCGAGCGTTTATTCTTTTTCCGAAACTTCCCTTCATGCTCCTCCTCCACGATCCCCGTTGCGCTGACTACGGTTCCTCGATGCGACCCGAGCAGCCCGCCCGGGTCACCCGGTCGGTCACCCATCTGCGCGCCGCGCAACCGGCTTGGACGTGGCGGGTGCCGGATGAATCACTCGTGACGGAGGAGGTGTTGCTTATGGCGCACACTCCCGCGCACCTGAAGCGCTTGGGGGAGCCGCGGGATTTCGATGCGGACACGCCGTTCTTCCCTGGCATCGGGGGGCACGCGCGCCGGGCCGTCGCGGCGGCGCTTGATGCCACCCGGCATGCGGTCGAACAAAGATCGCCCGTCTTCGCCCTGATGCGCCCGCCGGGTCATCACGCGACCAGCACGCAGGGGATGGGTTTTTGCTACCTCAACCAAATCGCCATCGCGGCGCTCTATGCGAGGAAGCAGCTCGGCGTGGCGCGCGTGGCGGTGTGGGACTTCGACGCGCATCACGGCAACGGCACCGAGGCGATCTTGCACGGGAGCGAAGGCGTTTTGTTCGCCTCCGTCCACCAGCATCCGGGCTATCCCGGCACGGGCACCCAGGATCTGGGGCCGCAGACCCGAAACTGGCCTATCGCGCCGCACACGCCGCGCGCGGACCACATGGCGGCTTTGCGGGAATCACTCGATGCGGTGACCGCGTTTGCGCCCAATCTCATCCTCGTGTCGGCGGGGTTTGATGCCTACGCGCGAGACCCGATTACCTCCATGACCCTTGAGCGGGACGATTTTGCCACGCTGGGGTGCTGGTTGAGGGAGACCGGCCGGCCGGCCGCGGCGCTGCTGGAGGGCGGCTACCACGAAGATTTGCCTTTGCTGATTGAAGCGTTTGCGGGGGCATGGAATAAACCCGCCTAGCCCGCGATGATTTCCCGCTTCCTTCCTTCACGCCTCCGCCGTTTGCTCGGGGTGAAAGTGACCAACCGCCCGCCTCCCTACCTCCTCCTCGACCAGCCCGGCTCGCTCGGGCCGCTCCTTGCCGCCCTCGAACGCGTCGATGAGGTGTCCCTCGATACCGAGGCGGACAACATGTATCACTACAAGACGCGGGTCTGCCTGCTGCAGTTCCTCGTCGAGAAGGATGTCTTCCTCGTCGATGTGCTCGCGCCGGGGCAGCAGCTCGAGGAGCTCTGGAAGGTCCTCGCGAAAAAGCACCTCATCATGCACGGCAGCGATTTCGATCTGCGGCTGCTGCATGACCTTTGCCGATTTCAGCCGCACAGTATTTTCGACACCATGCTCGCCGCGCAGCTGCTCGGCCGCCAGCGCATTGGGCTCGGTTCTCTGCTGGAGCAGCATTTTTCCGTCGCCGTCGACAAGTCGGGGCAGAAGGCCAACTGGTCCCAGCGCCCGATCACCCCGAAGCTTCTCAACTACGCCGCGCTCGACGTCTGGCACCTGCCGGCGCTCCGCGACATCCTTTCCCGCGAGCTTAAAAAACTCGGCCGCCTCGACTGGCTGGACCAGCAGTGTCGCGCTCAAATTGTCGCCGGTTCCGACGGGTTTGCGCCCCCGACGGAGAATGACTGGCGCATCGGCCGCACCGAGCGCCTGCGCGGCCCGGGCCTTTGCGTGCTCCATGCGGTCTGGCATTGGCGCGAGACCCAGGCCGCCCGGCTCGACACCCCGCCATTCAAGGTGTGCGGCAACACCCTTCTCCAAAAGATCGCCGACGCCGCCGAGGCGGGCGAGTCCGAGTCCGCCATTCTCGCGCAAGTCCACTTGGGCCGGCGCCATGACCGCATCTTCCCGTCGCTTGCCGCCGCCGTGCGCGAAGGCCTGGCCCGTGATCCGCGCACCTTGCCGCGCCGGCCCGGCCGCGATCCCAACCACCTCTCCCTCAGCCAGTCCGAGGTGGAGTTTCAGGACCGCATGCGCACCGATCGCGATCGCGTCGCCGACCATCTGAAGATCGAGGGCACGCTCATCGCCAACCGGGGCCAGCTCGCCCGCATCGCCCGCCGACCGGAGGACATCGGTTCGATTTTGCTCCCCTGGCAGGCTGACCTGATGCGCAAGGAGCCGGCGCTTAAGGCGCGGCTCCAGCCGGCCTGATTCGCGGTCTTGCGAAACTTTTCCTGGCCGCCCAGCGTCCCACCTCCCCGTTCCCCATGAAACCGACCCTTCGCCTCGCCGCCCTTCTTGCCTTGGTTGCCTGTGCCTCCGGCTGCGCCACGCGCAACACCTCCAGTGGCGGGCGTGAAACCACCGTGCTCGGGGGGGCTGTCACCGTCGCCTCCGATTCCTTTCAGCCGACCACCCCGACCACCATCGACACCGACACCACCAAGCTCATCGGCAAGAACGGTCCGTCTGGCGGCAAGGTCACGATCCTCTGGGGCTTGATCACGTTGCGCGACTACTGAGCCCGTCGCCGATTCGAATTTTCGGTTAACTTGCCGCCGCGTCCGACCGACGCGGCGTTTTGGTTGTCAGGGGGCGGCACCATGGCGCATCTCATCCGTATGCCCAAACCCGTTCTCCCCTCGGCGGTGGACAACGCCAACATCGCGCGCCATGTAACGCTCATGGCGGCGGCGCAACCGGCCGTGCCGGCGCTGAAAATTCCGCGCGGCCGCACGCGCCAGGGCTCGATCAAATACCTTACGCTCACCTACGCCGAACTTGATGCCGAGGTCGCCGGCTGGACCGTGCGGCTGGCGCGCGCCGGGGTGCGCCGCGGCGATCGCACGCTCGTGATGGTGCGGCAGGGCCTGCCGTTGCTCGCCTCGGTCTTCGCGCTCTTCCGCCTCGGCGCCGTGCCCATCGTGATCGATCCGGGCATGGGCCGGGAAAGCTTCCTCGCCTGCGTGCGCCGGTCGCAGGCGCGGGCGCTCGTCGGGGTTTTTTCCGCGCGACTCCTGAGCCGCATAAAGCGCGCCGCGTTTCGCTCGGTAGAGATCCGCGTCGCCGCCAGCAGTTCACTCACCGGCCGGGTCGGACTGGTGCCCGTTGGCGAGACGCCGCCCGCGGCCTTCAACGCCCCCGGCGATCTTGCGGCGATCTTGTTCACCTCCGGCTCGACCGGCTCGCCCAAGGGCGTGTGTTATGAGCACGGGATGTTCGACGCGCAGGTCCGGCTCATCCGCGAAACCTACGGCATCCAGCCGGGCGAAGTGGACCTGCCGCTCCTGCCCATCTTCGCCCTCTTCGGGCCCGCGCTGGGGATGACGACCATCATCCCCGAAATCGATCCGCGCCGCCCGGCTGCGCTTGACCCCGCCAAGATCATCCAGGCGATCCGGCAGGAAAACGTCACCAATTCCTTCGGTTCGCCCACGCTTTGGCGCAAGCTCGCCGACCACTGCGTGCAAAACCAAATCGCTCTGCCGTCGCTGCGCCGCGTCCTGTGTGCCGGCGCGGCGGTGCCGGCCTCGCTCTGGGCGGACTCGCCGCGGTTTTTGCCGCGCGGCAAATTACACAGCCCCTACGGCGCCACCGAGGCCCTCCCGATCGCCAGCGTCTCCTCCGCCGAAATCGATCCCGACGCGGTCAACGGCGCCTGCGTCGGCTGGCCCGTCCCGGAAATCGAAATCAAGATCGTCACCATCAGCGACGGCCCGATCGTCGGGATCGTTGACGTCCGCGATCACCGCCCCGGCGAAATCGGCGAGATCGTTGTGCGCGGGCCGGTCGTGACCAAGGCCTACGATTTGCAGCCGGACGCCACCAAGCTCGCCAAGATTCGCGGCGCCTCCGGCATCTGGCATCGCATGGGCGACTGCGGCTACATCGACGCGGACGGCCGGCTGTGGTTTTGCGGCCGCAAAGCCGAGCGCGTGGAAACCGCCGCCGGCACGCTGCACACGGAACCCTGCGAGCAGGTATTCCGGAAGCATTCGCGCGCCGTTCGTTGCGCGCTCATCGGCTTTGGCGAGCGCGGCGCGGCAATCGTGGTTGAGACCCGTCTAACGGATCACGCCGAGGGTCTCGCGCTCGCTGGCGAGTTGCGCGCGTTGGCCCTCGCGCATCCGCACACGGCCGCCATCGCGACCTTCTTCTTCCGCGAAAAATTTCCCGTCGACGTCCGCCACAACGCCAAGATCCACCGGCTGACGCTCGCGCGCTGGGCGACTGGCCCTGAGGCCAAAGCCTTCGTGCCGGATTCAAGGCGGTGAGCCTCCGAAACCCGCGGAAAACACGGAAATGACTTCCTCTGGATTTCTTCCGTGTGTTCCGTGTGTTCCGTGGGCTCTTCCTCTGTGCTTGTCACTGGCGGCACCGGCTTTCTCGGCCGGCGGCTCGTCGCGCGCCTGCTCGACGATGGCCGGCATGTGACGATCTTGGGGCGCACGCCCGCGCCGGATTTGGAAAAACGCGGGGTGCGCTTCATCCGCGCCTCGCTCGACGACGCACCGGCTGTCGCCGCTGCGTGTGCGGGAATCGAAACGGTTTTCCACACCGCCGCGAAAGTCGGCGTTTGGGGACGCTACGAGGATTTTTTCCGCACCAACGTCCTCGGCACCCGCGCGCTCCTCGAGGGGGCTCGCTGCCACGGGGTCCGCGCCTTCGTCCACACGAGCACGCCGAGTGTCGTCTACAACGGCCAGTCGCTCGCCAATGCCGACGAATCGCTCCCGCTCACGACCGCTTGCCCGAGCCCTTATCCGCTGACGAAGGCGATCGCTGAGCGCGAAGTCCTCGCCGCCGCTTCGCCGACTCTTCGCACGATTGCTCTCCGCCCGCACCTGATTTGGGGTGTCGGCGATCCCCACCTCGTGCCCCGGGTGCTCGCCCGCGCCCGGGCCGGCCGGCTGCGGATCGTGGGCGATGGCCAAAACCGCGTCGACCTGGTCCATGTCGAAAACGCCGTCGATGCCCACCTCCTTGCCGAAGCGGCCCTCACGCGCGCCGATTCACCCGCGGCAGGCCGCGCCTACTTCATCACCAATGGCGAACCCGTCCTCCTTTGGGACTGGATCAACGATCTCCTCCACGCCCTTGGCGAACCGCGGATCACGAAACGTATTTCTCTGGGCGCCGCGACTGCGCTCGGCGCCGTTTGCGAGACCCTCTGGCGCCTGCTGCCGCTCAGCACCGAGCCGCCCATGACGCGCTTTGTCGCCGCCGAACTGGCCAAGGATCACTGGTTCAATCTCACCGCCGCCCGCCGCGATCTCGGCTATGTCCCGCGGGTCACGATGGCGGCCGGGACCGCCGAGCTGGTTGCCGCCCTGCGTCGGGCCCCGAATTAGGTCTGTCGCGCGCGAAAAGGAAATATTTCCACAACTTCGTCCGGGCTGATTGCGTCGCTCTCTTCCAAACATTCTGCATGCAGCCCCGTTCAGCCCTCTCCGCTCGAATCCCGCCGCCGCCACCGATATCAATGGGTCGGAAGCTGGCCGTGATCCTCGCCAGTTTTACCGGGCTGGCCATCATCGGCTGGATTGACTACGTCACGGGCTACGAGCTCGGCATTTTCGTGCTGTATTCCGTGCCGGTTGGGATGAGCGCGTGGTATGCCGGCCGCTGGCCGGCGCTCCTCACGGCGCTGGGCGCCTCCGTGACGTGGTGGTTGGCCGATCGGTTCAATGGCGTCAATTTCTCCAGTCGTTTCTACATCTACTGGAATCTCGCCATTCACTTTCTCGCCTTCGTGATCAACGCCGTGACGATTGCGAAGATCAAACGCCAGCTGGATGACCGCCACGCCCTCGAAGCGGAGCTAATTCGGGTCCAGCGGCTCCTCGAAGAGAAGACGGAAAGCGTCCGCCCGATCGGCGAAACT
>JBDSGI010000335.1:0-3157 GCA_039919035.1 Opitutaceae bacterium | reverse complement strand
CGCCCTTGATCGCCGCTTCCAATCGGTGAAGGTCGAGGCGCCCTCGGTCGAGGACACCGTGCTCATCCTCAAGGGCATTCGCAGCAAGTATGAGGATCACCACAAGGCGACCTTCAGCGACAAATCGCTGGAGGCGGCCGCGAAGCTCTCTGATCGCTACATCACGGGCCGTTTCCTCCCCGACAAGGCGATCGACGTGATGGATGAGGCCGGCTCGCGCGCCCGAATCGGCGCCCTCAGCCGCCCGCCCGACGTGGAAAATCTCACCAAGGAGATCGAGGCCGTCTGCGCCCAAAAGGAGAAGGCCATTGCCGAGCAACATTTCGAGGAAGCTGCGAAGTTCCGCGACCAAGAGAAGCAGCTGCGCGCGCGGCAGGACCAAGTGACCGAGGAGTGGAAAAAGCACCGCGACGAGAAGCGCATCGCGATCGACGAGGACCTCATGATGCAGGTCGTCGCCGACTGGACGGGCATTCCGCTCTCACGGATGGAGAAGAAGGACAACGAAAAGCTGCTTAGCCTCGAGGGAGAACTCCAGAAGGCCGTCATCGGGCAAGACCCGGCATCGAGTTCGATCGCCCGCGCGCTTCGGCGCTCGCGCGCCGACCTCAAGGATCCGCGTCGGCCGATCGGTTCGTTCCTCTTTGTCGGCCCGACCGGCGTCGGCAAGACGATGCTCGCGAAGCAACTCGCCGCGCAGATGTTCGGCAACCAAGACGCGCTCATCCAAATCGACATGAGCGAATACATGGAGAAGTTCGCCGTCTCACGCCTCGTCGGGTCGCCCCCGGGCTACGTTGGTTACGAGGAGGGCGGCCAGCTTACCGAGGCCGTGCGCCGGAAACCCTACGCCGTGATCCTCTTCGACGAAATCGAGAAGGCCCACCCGGACGCGCTCCAGCTTCTCCTCCAGATCATGGAGGACGGCCGCCTGACCGACTCGCTCGGCCGCACCATCGATTTCCGCAATACGATCGTCATCATGACTTCGAACGTCGGCGCGCAGCTCCTGCAGCGCCAGACCTCGATGGGTTTCGGCGCGGCGGCTTCGAGCTTCAACGACGCCGAAAAGATGCGCGAGAAGGTGCTTGAGGAGGCGAAGCGCGTCTTCAAGCCCGAGTTCCTTAATCGCATTTCCGACATCGTCTTCTTCCGGCCGCTCGGCAAGCCGGACCTTGTGAAGATTGTCGAACTCGAGACGGCGCATTTCGCCAAGCGCCTGACCGATCGGAAAATCACGCTCGAGTTTTCGCAGGAAGCGAAGGACCTCCTCATCGAAAAGGGTTACGATGAGAAATACGGCGCGCGGCCGCTGCGGCGCGCGGTCGAGCACTACCTCGAGGACCCGCTGGCCGAGGCGCTGCTCCGCGGCGACATCAAAGATGGCGAGCCCATCGTGGTGGCCCGCGACGGCGACAAGCTGATCTTCAAACAAAAGACGCCACCCACCGCCGCAAGCGGTGTGACGCCATAACAAAACGGCGACCACCCGTCGCCCAACGAAGCCCCGCCCCCCGAGATCAAGGGGAGCGGGGCTTTCCTTTTTCCGATTGTAATTCCGCGGGAACTGAAAAACTCAGCAACGACTGGGTAACGACGTGCACCAATTCTCTCACAACTGTGTTCGGGCCGTGCTCGGTGCTCTCGCGGCCAGTGCGTTTGCCCAGCCGCCGGCGCCCGAGGCCGAGACGCTTTCCCCTCCTACGCCCCAGCGGCTCGCGGCGGTGCACGCAGCGGCGCAGCGCGACGGCTGGGCGCCGCAGGCGGCGGCACTGCGCGCGGCGGCAATTCGGGCCTACGAACGGGAAAAATACGCCGCCGCTGACACTTGGCTGAACCTGCATCGCTGGGCGGCGCTGTTCGGCCTGTCCGGGGCGGAGTTCGTGCCGCGGTGGATGGGGGCGGTGCAGACGGCGGCCGTGGGGCACCCCAACATGCCCGCGCGCTACGAGCTGAGTGGAAAACCGCTCGCGGCGGCGGTCCCCTTGGATTTTCAAGCGTGGCTGATCGGCAACGCCGCGTTTTCGGCGGAGTTTTTTTCCGTGCTCGCGCCGGTCGATTACGCCCCGCGCGTATTGGAGATCCTCGCCGAGTTGAACCGGCGCGATGCTGCGAAGTTTCGCGCCTACGCGAGCTTGGCACTGGCGATCGCGGTGGTTTATGACGTGCCCCCCCCGCCAATCTGGCCGCACGGTCAGGTGCTGCCTGCTGCCCTGCCACGGAAATTCCCGGAGCCGGCCGACGCGTTTGCTTGGTGGGTGAAACAGGATCAGCAGGGGCGCACGTTGCACAAGCTGGGCCGGCTCGGAGCGGATGAATTGAAATTTGTCGTCGATACGGCGGCGCCTTTGTCCGAGCTGGAGTGGGCGCAACGCACTTGGACACACCCGCTCGGCCAGCTGCCGGCGGCCTATAAAATGATTCGCTACCGAAACGACCGGATCACCAGCAATGCGGCCGTTTGGCCGGGGGCCAGCTATACGCTCGCCGAGATCCTAGCGACCGGCGGCATTTGCTCGGATCAGGCTTATTTCGCCACCGGGGTCGGCAAGGCGCGCGGCGTGCCGACGCTTTTGATTTACGGCGCGGGCAACGATGGCCGGCATGCATGGTTCGGTTTCCTCGACGCGAATCGCCAATGGCAGCTCGATGCCGGGCGCTACGCCGAACAGCGCTTCGTGACGGGCTACGCGCGCGATCCCCAAACGTGGCGGGAATTTTCCGATCACGAGCTGCAGTTTCTCTCGGAGCGGTTCCGGGAGCTGCCGGCGTTCAAGCAATCGCAGACCCATGCGCAGTTCGCGGCGGAATATCTCGCGCTGGGCAACGCTCCGGCGGCCGGGGCGGCGGCGCGGAAGGCCGTCAACTACGAGCGACGTAACCAGCCGGCATGGGAGACGCTGGTCGCAGCGGCACGCAAGGAAGGCCGCGACGCGAAGGCGGTGGAGTATCTCATGCGCGAGGCGGCGCTGGCGTTTCATCGCTACCCCGACCTTGAAGCGTTGTATGTGAACCGCGTCGCTGACAGCCTGCGGTCGCGGGGCGAGACGAGCGCGGCCGAGGCAGAGGTGCGTCGCATCGCCAACAAGGGGAAGATCACCGGGCGCTCTGACGTGAGTGTGCAACAGGCGCGTGACATCGTGCGCCGCGCGATCGC
>JBDSGI010000334.1:0-4288 GCA_039919035.1 Opitutaceae bacterium | reverse complement strand
GTGAAGGACGGCACGATCGAGCCGAAGGAAGCCTACATGAAAGCCGCGGTGAAAGCGACGTTCGCCCCGCTCCTCCAGCCCGGCGACCTCGACGGCGGGCATTGAGAAAAATATTTTATGGCTCGCTCAGAGATCGAGTGGCTGTGGTTCCAATCCGCAGCGCCACGACGGCCGCGATCACGAACAATGCCGCGACGACGAGATTGGGATAGACGATGGTGCCGCCCCAGCGGGGCTCCTGACCGGCTGGGCCGGCCCAGAGCGACGAACCGGGCACGAGCGAATTCACGTAGAAGAGCGGGGTCCAGTAAGCTAGCAACAGGGCGGTGGCGGCGCGGAGGCCGAGCAGCGGTTCGGGTGAGCGTCGCCACAACAGCCACAGCGCCGTGGCCGCGACGCCGGCGAGTGTGAACAACAGCAGCCCGCCGTGAAACCGCGCATGGGGATGCCACGCAGGGTTGAGGAGGTGGTTGGATTTCCAATCGAGCACAAACGAGGCGACCGTGCTCGTGACGAGGAGCGCGGAGAGGACGAGGCGGCTGAACATCAGGCGATTCATGGGCCCGAAGTGTAGCAGCGCGGCGACCGCTCGACTACTCGCGTTCCGCCGTCAAGGTGACCGCGATGAAGGCCGCGCTCCCGCCGAGGAGAAAACCCCGCCAGGAACGCTCGCGCATCACCGTCAATGCAATTGTCGAGGCGGCGGCTCGCGTTTTCGCGACGCGGGGTTTAGCCCGCGCCTCGACCAACGCGATCGCCGATCGGGCCGGCGTGAGTGTCGGATCGCTCTACCAATATTTTCCCGACAAGGTCGCGCTATTGCGCGCGGTGCAGGAACGCCAGCTCGCCACGCTGATGGCGCATATGACTGCGGCGGCTCGCGCCCCGGCGCCGACACTCGCCGCGGCGCTGCGCGCAATCATCGCGGTGGCGGTGGAGCATCACCGGATGGAAGCGGTGCTCGTGCGCGTGGTCGCGCGCCACTTGCCGCGCGATGCCGGAGCTCCGCCGTCTGATCCGCCTCGTGCCTTTCACCGCGCCCTGCGGGAATTGCTCGTGACCCATCAGGCTGAACTTCGCGTCGCCGACCACGAGTTCGCCATGTTCGTGCTGAAGCATCTCGCGCGCTCCTTGATCCAGGCCGCCGTCGAGCAGCGGCCGGGCGATTTGGCCAACGGCGCGATTGCTCGGGAGCTGCTCGTGACCGCCCTCGGCTTCCTTACCGGGCACCCTGGCGGGAAGATCCGGGGTCTAAAAAACGCGAAATAGACGGGGCTGAAGCGTTAATTTGAGGTTTGGCGGTCGTCGCGCGGAACACGGCGACCGCGGAATTCCCAGGAAAGCTCGGTGCGAGGGCCGGGACGGTCTTGGCGCAGCTGGTGTGAAATCTACCAACTAAAGCCCGCCCAAATAAGGATGGAGCCCGTCCCGCTTCGCCGTTGAATCGCCCGATGCGCAAACCCGTGCTGCTGACCCTCGGCTTCGTCCTGGCGTGGGCGGTCGGGTCGATCAGATGGGTGGCGCGGCAGAGCGACGATCCCCTGCTGGATCAGGATGAGGTCTATTGGATCGGCTCGGCCTACTACTTCGATCTCGCGTTGGTGCAGCGGGACTGGCGGCACGAGGCGTGGCGTTGGCTGCCGGCGCGCGAAAACCCGCCCGTGTGCAAATATGTGATTGGACTCGGGCTCGCCACCGCGGGCCATCGCGTCACGTCGATTGAAAGCCTGGGTTATTTCTACCTGAAGTGGTTGCGCTGGGAAAACAATCCCGCCGCCCAGCCCGCCAACGCCGGCGAACAGAAGAGGGCGGAGGTGGTCCGCGCCAGCGGCCCCGCTTTCCGCGAGCAGGTGCTTGGGGGCAAGCGCGCCCCTCTTCCGCGCGCGGTCGTGGCTGGCGCGCGCAACACCGTGCTCGTCTGCGCGGTGCTCGGCAGCCTCGCGTTGTTTGCGCTGGGCTGGGCGGCGGGTGATCGCTTGGCTGGCCTGATCGCGAGCCAGTTGCTCTTGCTGCATCCGGTCTCGGCGGCCGCCGCCGGCCACGCGATGTCCGACACGATTGCGCTCATGTTTGCCATCGTGGCGGCCTGGGGTGTCTTTGGCTGGTATCGGCGGTTCACTGACCCTGTTCCGCCCGCCTTGGTGACGGGGCTCCGCGCTTCGCTGCTGGCCGGGGCGCTGCTTGGGCTGGCCTGCGGTGCCAAGATGAACGCCCTCGTGATCGTGCTCCTCGCGGGCGTGATGGTGGCGCTGACGCTGGTGCAGCGTGGACGCGAGGGCGCGGGCCGCGCGGCCGTCTGGGCCGGCGCGCACGGGCTCGTGGTGCTCGCGACGGGCTTGGTGGTCTTCGTCGCGATCAATCCGGCGATCTGGCAGGATTTTCCCGGTGGCCTGTGGGCCACGGTGGCGGAGCATCGCTACACCGAGTCGGTGCAGGTCGATTTGCGCGACCCGCCTCCGACCGGCGTCTGGGCCAGGCTCGACGCTGTCGGCGCGATGGCGTTCTACGGCCGGGAGTTGTTTGTGGTCATGCTTGGCGTCGTCGGTTGGTGCGCGATCCAACGCTGGCACGATCAGGGCGTGCGGTTCGCCGTGTGCTGGTGGGGGCTCGCGCTCGCTGTGGTCACCCTCTGGCTGCCGTTTGCGTGGCCCCGCTATGTGTTGCCGTTGCTCCCGCCGTCGGCGTGGCTCGCGGGGTGTGCGCTGGCTGCCGCGTGGCGTCGACTTAGGGACCGAGCCCGGGGCATGGCGCCGGCAAAGTGGCGGGCCGTCCGGCCGTGAGCGTCACTCGCGGCTCGAGCAAATCGAGGCAGCGCTCCCTTGTCATGGTTTTAGATCCGTCAACGCGCGCAAAAAAGCCACCAGTGCGCGCTGATCGGCGGGCGATAGTTCCAGCCCCGCGGCGGGGTGTTTCGCCAGATTGGGGTCGAGGGCGGCGGCGCGCCGCGCGCCGTGGTCATAGTGCGCGACGACTTCCTCCAGCGTGGCAAAGCGGCCGTCGTGCATGTAGGGCGCGGTGAGCGCGACGTTGCGAAGGGAGGGAGTCTTAAACTTGCCGCGGTCACCCGGCTGCGAGGTGACGAGCGCGCGGCCAGGGTCGGCGGAGACAAGCTCAAGGCCGTTGTTTTTCAGCGCGTAGTCGGAGAACAGCGCGCCGCCGT
Source organism: Opitutaceae bacterium (assembly GCA_039919035.1). Taxonomy (GTDB): domain Bacteria; phylum Verrucomicrobiota; class Verrucomicrobiia; order Opitutales; family Opitutaceae; genus ER46. The sequence continues at coordinate 1,128 of JBDSGI010000334.1, read as the reverse complement.
GGCAGTGAAAGCAATCGGCCCCGCGTTTGCCGCGCGCGGGATCGTATTCCAGCGCGAAAAGCTCGAAGCCGCGCTTTTCATCGGTGCTCAGCTCCAACTCGCCGCGGAGCGACCGATCGAAGCGCGAGTCGGCCGACACGAGGGTGAGGAGGTATTGTTCGAGCGCCAGCGTCACGCGCTCGACGGTGATTTCCGGCGAGCCGAAGGCCGCGCGAAAGCGTGCGACCAGCGCGGTATCCCGCGCGAGGGTCGCGATGACGACGGCGGGGTCCGCGTGCATTTCGATTGGGTTGACCCAGGCCGCGTGAGCCTGATCGCGGATGCGCGGCTGACTGCCGTCCCATGCGTAGCTCGGGCTCCACGCGAGGTTGAAGAGCGGCATCGCGTTGCGTTGGCCGAGCAGGCCCTCGGCCCCGCGGCTGAGGGCGGCGGAATCGCTGAACGCCCGGGCGGGCGCGTGGCAGCTCGCGCAGGACTGAGTGCCGTTGATCGAAAGCCTGGGCTCGGAGAAAAGCGCCGCGCCGAGCGCCACGCCGTCGGTCGTGAGTGGATTGTCGGTGGGGACGTCGGGCTGGGGAAAGCCGGGCGGCACGGTGAAGGCGAGTGGCGTGGCGTGTTCGTAGCCGCGGGGGTGAGCTTCCGCGGCTGGCATCGCGCGTGGGGCGGCGGCGGGCTTGGCCTCAAGCCAGAACCACGCGCGCTCCAGCGCGATCCCGAGCCGGGGCGCGAGATCGTCGCCGTCGCCCGAGTGCGTGGACTCACTGCCGCCGTCCGGGGCGAGCCGATGTGCCGCCAGAACTCGCGCGAGGTCGAGGGCGAGATCGATTTGGGTGTCACCGGCCACGCGGAGATTTGCGAGGAAACGCACAGTCATCGCGCGGGCGTTGGTCGCGAGATGGAACGAAAACCCGCGCGTTGCCTCGGAGGCGGCGCCATAGTGCCCCTCGATCGCCGCGAACACGTAGCCGCCCTGCCAGCTCCAGTGCAGGCCGTTGACAAGCGGATTGAGGGCGTGACCGGCGGGCCAGCGGCCGGGGTCGCCCTGATTCAAGGTCGCCGGAACGCCGAGGTGAAACTCCAGTCCCACAAAGTCTCCCTCGGGCACGCTCCGGAGCACGAATTTCCGCC
>JBDSGI010000333.1:0-4348 GCA_039919035.1 Opitutaceae bacterium | reverse complement strand
GTGGTTCAGTTGCAGATTCTCCAACCGCTGGTCGAAGTGCGCAACCGCGTGGCCGAGGAACTGGCCCGCCGTGACAACAAGGATTCGCTCGCGCCCATCGACCGCGATCCGGTGCCGACGCGTTTCGCCGAGTCGGTCCGCCGCTATTACGAAGAACTGGGGAAGGACAAATGATGAGCCGCCGCGTCGCGTCGAAAAAATCCCGGTCATGCGCGCGTAACTCCGCATGACGACCTCGTTGACATTTTCCGGCCTTAACTGGCTGTGGCCCGTGCTCGGCTTCGGTGCCCTCGCGGTGCTCGTGCTGGTCTGGAGTTATCGCACGGCGGCCGGTCATCCGCTGCGGTGGGTCTGCCTCGCGCTCAAGGCGGTGGCGATCGCGGCGCTCGCGCTTTGCCTGCTGGAGCCGTTATGGCTCGGGCAGCGCGCGCGTCCCGGGGCCAATCTTTTCGCCGTCGTCGCCGACAACAGCCAGGGTCTCCAGATTCGTGACCTCGGCGATACGGCGAGCCGCGGCGACGCGCTGCGCCGGCTGGTCGATCCCGTGGCCTCGTCCTGGCAGACTTCGCTCGCCACCACGTTCGATGTGCGCCGTTACCTTTTTGATACGCGGCTGCAGGCGTCGAAGGACTTTGGCGAACTTAACTTCGAGGGCCGCTCCAGTGCGATCAGCTCGGCGCTGCGCACGCTCGGCGAGCGGTTTCAAGGCCGCCCGCTCGCGGGCGTGCTGCTCCTGACCGATGGCAACGCCACGGATCTCCCGGGCGGCGTGTGGCCGGAGCTGAAGGGCCTCCCGCCGGTTTACCCGGTGGTCATCGGCCGGCGCGACGCCGTGCGTGACATCGCGGTGCAGCAGGTTGCCGTCAGCCAGAGTTCGTTTGAGGATGCGCCCGTGTCGGTTCAGGCGGATGTCCTCGCCGCGGGATTCCGGGGCAAACCCGTCGTCATGCGCCTGGTAGACCGCGCCGGGAAAACCGTGCAGGAGCAAACTGCCGAGGCGCGCGGGGACGGCGAGACCATGGCGTTTCGTTTTCAACTGAAACCTGAGCAGACGGGGCTTTCCTTTTACCAGGTGCGCGCGAGCGCGCAGGCCGAGGCGGCGGTCGCGCCCGTGCCGCCCGGCAAGGCCGAATCGAAAACGGAAGAGGCGACGCTGGCCAACAACCAGCGGGTGTTTGCCGTGGATCGCGGGCAGGGGCCGTTTCGCGTGCTCTACGTCGCGGGGCGGCCGAATTGGGAATTCAAGTTTCTCAACCGTGCCGTGTCCGCCGACGAACAGGTGCAGTTGGTCGGCCTGATTCGCGTGGCGAAGCGCGAGCCTAAGTTCGATTTTCGCGGTCGCGCCGGCGAGACCAGTAACCCGCTCTTTCGCGGCTTCGGCCAGCAGGCGGCCGACGAGGTGCAGCGTTACGACCAGCCCGTGCTCGTGCGCCTGAATACCCGCGACGAGGTCGAGCTGCGCACCGGATTTCCCAAGACGGCCGAGGAACTCTACGGCTACCACGCCGTGATCCTCGACGATGTGGAATCGGAGTTTTTCACCCTGGACCAGGCGCAACTCCTCCAGAAATTCGTGTCCGAGCGGGGTGGCGGCGTGCTGATGCTCGGCGGCATGGAGTGCTTCCGGGAGGGGAAATATTTTCACAATCCCATCGGCGAGATGCTGCCGGTCTATCTAGACCCCGACGAAGGCCCGGAGCCGGAACCGCCCGGCGACGTGAACCTGCAGCTCGCGCGCGAGGGCTGGCTGCAGGCCTGGGCCCGCCTGCGTGACAACGAAGCCGACGAGCGCACGCGCCTCGAAGGCATGAAAAAATTCGGCGTCGTGAACCGGATTCGCGGCGTGAAGCCCGGCGCGAGTGTCATTGCCACGGTGCGCGACGAGAAAGGCGCGGAGCTGCCCGGTCTGGTCATCCAGCGCTTCGGCCGCGGCCGCACGGGCGCGCTAATGATTGGGGATATTTGGAAATGGGGCATGACCGACGCTGCCGCGCATGCCGACATGGACCGGGCTTGGCGTCAGATGGTGCGCTGGCTGATCGCGGATGTGCCGCTGCGTGTGCAGGCTACCGCCGAGCCAATTGCCGCCGATGCCAACGGCGCGATGCGCGTGCAAGTGCGCGTGCGGGACGAGAAATTTCAGGCGGTGGACGACGCCGCCGTCACGATTGAGATCGAGCCCGTGGTGTTCGAAGGCACCTCGGGAGCGACGGGCACCGCGATCAAGCTTGAGGCGGAGCCGGCGCTCTCTGAGCCGGGACTTTATCAGGCGACTTACGTGCCGCGCCAGACCGGCGGCTTTCGTGCGGTGGCGACGGTGAAGAACAACGCCGGCGCCGATCTGGGGCGCGCCGAGACCGGCTGGAGCACCGACCTCGCGGCGGAGGAGTTTCGCTCACTCGTGCCGAACGTCGCCTTGATGGAAGACCTGGCGAGGCGCACGGGCGGCCAAGTGGTGGCCGAAGCGGATTTGGAAAGTTTTGTGGGCAAGCTGCCCGAGTTGCGCGCGCCGGTGATGGAGACGTGGTCTTATCCCGCGTGGCACACGCCGCTGATGTTCGGCTTCGCGCTCGCGTGCCTGCTCGCCGAGTGGGGCCTGCGCCGGTGGAAAGGCATGCCGTGAAGAACACTAGGGGATCAAAAGACCAAAGGACGGGGGGCCTAAAGGATTCCCGGCCGCACCCCGTTCGTTTATCAGCGCCCTGGTCTTTTGGCTTTTTGGTCCTTTGGTCCCTTGGTCTTTTGTTCCCATGGTCTTCTTCCTCCGCCCAGCCGGCCACCGTCATCGCGATCGCGGGGGCTCCGGGCGAACCGGAGTTTGCGCCGGACATTGCGCTGCAACTCGACGCTTGGGCAAAGGTGAGCGCGCAGGCCGGTGCGAAGCACATCGCCATCGGCCGCGACGAACCGGCCATGCCTTCGGATCTCGAACGCGTGAAGGCGGCGCTGGAAGCGGAGGAAAAATCCGGCGCCGGCGAACTTTGGATCGTGCTCATCGGCCACGGCACCTTCGACGGCAAGGAGGCGAAGCTGAATCTGCGCGGCCCTGATCTCGCGGCGTCCGAGCTGGCCGATTGGCTGAAGGCGTTTCAGCGTCCGCTGGCGATCATCGACACCACGTCTTCGAGCGCGCCGTTTCTCGCCAAGCTCGCCGCGCCGCGCCGGGTGATCGTGAGCGCGACGCGCAGCGGGAGTGAGCACAACTACGCGCGGTTCGGTAAATTCCTCGCCGAGGCGCTCGCCGATCCGAAGAGCGACCTCGACAAGGACGGGCAGATTTCGCTGCTGGAGTCGTTTCTCAGCGCCGCCCACCGCACGAACGAATTCTACAAGACCGAAAACCGCCTCGCCACCGAGCATGCGCTGATCGACGACAACGGCGACGGGCTGGGCACGCCGGCTGAGTGGTTTCGCGGCGTGCTCGCCACCAAGCGCGCGCGGGACGGCGCCGCCCTCGATGGCCCGCGCGCCCACCAGTTTCACCTCGTGCGCAGCGCGGCCGAGCAGCTGCTCGCCCCCGACGCACGGGCGCGTCGCGATCAACTGGAGCTGGAGATTGCGGCGTTGCGGGGAAAAAAGGAGAAGCTGTCCGAGGTGAAATATTTTCAGGAGCTGGAAAAGCTTTTGCTGGAACTGGCCGCGCTCTACGAGGGGACGTAGGCCAAGTAGGGCGGGTCTGTGACCCGCCCTTTTGAGCGTTGAGTATTCGAGGGCGGGTCACAGACCTGCCCTACTGGACTACGGGAGAAATTCTCTTCGCGCGGCGGCGCGCGGCGTGCTTAGTTTTGACCATGCTCACGCGTTTCTCCGTCGCTCCGCTGCACACGATGACCCGCACGCTCGCCGCCGTGGCGATGGGGCGCGAGGCGCCGGACCTCGTCATCACGGGCGCCCGCTTGCTCTCCACCTACACCGAACGCATCCACCGCCACCGGGAAATCTGGATCAAGGGTGGGCGCATCGCCGTAGTGAAACCGGCCGGCGAGTTTAAGAAGACCAAGCCGGCCGGGGGCGTGGGCACGCGCCTCTACGACGCACGCGGGGGTATTCTCGCCCCCGGGCTCGTCGATCCGCACGTGCACATCGAGAGCAGCATGATGACGGCGTGCGCGTTTGCGGAAGCGGCGCTGCTCAACGGCACAACCACGGTTTTCTGCGACAGCCACGAAATCGGCAACGTCTGCGACGTCGCCGGCATCGAGTGGATGCTGGAGGATGCGCGCCGTGCGCCGCTTTCGATCTACCTCACGGTGCCAAGCACGGTGCCGGCGACCAACGCCAAGCTCGAAACCGCCGGCGGCGATCTCACGCCGGCGAAGATCGGCGGGATATTTGATCGCTGGCCGGA
>JBDSGI010000332.1:0-2731 GCA_039919035.1 Opitutaceae bacterium | reverse complement strand
CGGCGCGCTCGCCGCTACCCGAACCAAGCCGAAACACGCTGCTTCGGGGTATCGGACCCATTGAGAATAAATATCCCCGCGTTGTCTTCGGTCGTCCCGGCGTTCCATCCTCACGTTTCTTGCCCATGAAAAACATCCCCTCCTTTGTCCGCTTCGCTTTCGCTCTCGCCATGGCGTCCGGCATGTCCGCCCTCCCGGCCGTCGAAATCGTCGCGCATCGCGGCGCCTCCTACGACGCGCCAGAGAATACCGTCGCCTCGCAGGAACTGGCGTGGAAGCACGGGGCGGACGCCGCCGAGTTCGACGTGCGCCGCACCAAGGACGGCCAGCTCGCCATCATGCACGATGCGACCACGAAGCGCACGGCGGGGCGCGACGCCAAGTTCGCAGAGCTCACGCTGGCCGAATTACGCCAGCTCGACGCCGGCACGTGGAAAGACGCGAAGTTCGCCGGCGAAAAAGTCCCGACCCTCGACGAAATGCTCCAGCACATCGCCCCGGGCAAACGCGTCGTCATCCACATCTACGTCGGCGCCGACAGCGTGCCCGACCTCGTCGCCGCGATTAAGCGCAACAAGATCACCCCGCAGCAGGCGGCGATCATTTCCTTCGACCATGCTCCTTTGCTCGCGGTGAAAAAAGCGCTGCCGAGTTACCAGGCACTGTGGCTCGCCAACGCGCCCTCCTCCGATCCGAAGAAGAAAAAATCACCGACCCTCGACGAACTCATTCGCGACTGCCGCGCGGCGGGCTTCGACGGCCTCAGCTTCAACCAGAACTGGCCGCTCGAACCCGACGGCGTGAAAAAGATCAAGGCGGCGGGCCTGTTAATGCACGTGTGGACCGTCGACCTCCCGCAGATCGCACAGCGCTGGATTGATCTCGGAGTCGATTCCATCACGACCAACCGCGCCGGCTGGCTGCGCGAGCAGCTGAAAAAATAACGCTGCGGGGCGAGCCGACCTGTAGGGCGTCTGGCTTGCAGACGCCGCCGCATGGCCGGGCGCAAACCGGCGTCTGCAAGCCAGACGCCCTACGCCCGCTAGGCGATCTCCCACCCCGCGCGATACGTCCCGCGAATCATCGGCTCCACATCGGGGCGGCCGACGACTTGCAGGTTGGCCGCGTCCCACTCGATCGGTTTGCCGAGGCGCAGCGCGAGCACGCCGAGCAGACCGATTTCGGTGAGCCGCGCGCCGTAGGCGAAGTGACTGCTCGCCGGACGGCCGCCCTTGATGGCGTCGAGCCAGTCGCGGTGATGACCGTTGGAGCGAGGGATCGACGGCGCGGGTTTTTCCACGCTGGCGCGCAGGCTTTCGGGAAACACGCGCGGCGGGCCGCCTGCGCCGTCGCATTGGATCACGCCCTTCTCGCCGATGAACATGGTGCCGCGCGAGGGGAGCGGAAACTGGCCGAGCGCCTCATGCGGCGGTGGCTTGGCACCGCCGTCAAACCACGTGAGCCGCTGCGCCGGCCATTTCCCGCGCGCGGGAAAATCGAAATAGATGATGGCCCCATGCCCCGCGATCTCCGCATCGCCGGTCCCGATCGCGTGCGCGGTGATTCGAGTCGGGGATGCGAGGTCGAAGGCCCACGTCGCCGCGTCCATGTCGTGACAGGCAAAATCACCCATCGACGACGTCCCAAACGCCCAGAAGTCGCGCCACGCCACCGGATGATACGCGGCATTAAACTCTCTCATCTCGCGCGGCCCGATCCACAGATCCCAGTTCATCCCGGCGGGCACGGCCTGCGCCTCGGCCGGTTTGGTGAGCAGCGTGGGATTCCAGCGTTTCGTGCCGACCCACGAATAAATCTGCTTCACCTCGCCGATGGTGCCGGCGTGCAGGTGCTCGACGGTTTCGCGGATGCCCACCGTCGAATGACCTTGGTTGCCGAGCTGCGTGGCCACGCCCATCTCCTGCGCGACGCGCGCGACCTCGCGGACTTCCCGGAGATTGTGCGTCAGCGGCTTTTCGCAATAGACGTGCTTGCCCGCGCGCATCGCGCGCAGCGTCACGTAGGCGTGCAAATGATCCGGCGTCGCGCAAAGGACCGCGTCGATACCCTTTTCCTTTTCCAGCATCACCCGGAAATCCTCGTAGCCGGCGCAACGATAGCCGGGCGTCGTCTTGCCGTGATGATCATCGACGATCTTCAGCGCCGGAAGGCGGCCGCCGACGCCCTTGTAGTAATATTTTTCGAGGCTGAAGGTTTCCGCCGGGTCGGCAATGGCGACGACCTGTGCGTCCGCGAGCGCGAGCAGCGCCTTGAGGTTTTGGGTGCCCCGCCCGCCGACCCCGACGACGGCGAGATTTATCTTTTCGCTCGGCGGCACGAAGCGCGGACCGCCCAGCACGTGCCGCGGCACAATCTGAAAAGCCGTAATCGCGGTGGCCGTCGCCTTAATAAACTGACGACGGGTGGAAGCATTGATTTTCATGGGATAAGCGGGGTAGCCCGTATCAAACCGGAATCCGAAGCCGGTGAAAAGCGGTTAATAAGCCGGAAACGCGCTCGCCTTCGGCAAGGTTATTGGCGCGGATGGACTCGTCCCGGTCGGCCCACCCATCCCCCCTCCTTCCGCCATGAGCCATCCCGTCTCCCGCCTGCTTACCCGTCGCGACTTTCTCGAAAGATCCGGCCGCGTCGTCACCGTCTCCGCGCTCGCGGGCGTGACCCTGCCCTACGTGCACGCCGCCGGCAGCGATCTCATCCAAGTCGCGCTCAT
>JBDSGI010000331.1:0-5620 GCA_039919035.1 Opitutaceae bacterium | reverse complement strand
CTGCTCGAAATTATTCGTCGCCAGGTCGGCGTGGTAGGCGGGCAGCCCGCTGACGAGCGCGGAAAGCATCGCCATCGGCGAGGCATTGGTCGGAAAACCCTCCAGGATTTTCTGCATCTGCACCTCGACGGCGGCGTTGTTGCGCAGCCGCAGGCCGAACTCCTTGCGTTGGGCTGGCGTCGGCAGGTCACCGTAGATGACCAAATACGCCGTCTCCACGAAATTGCTTTGATTGGCGAGCTGCTCGATGGGGTAGCCGCGATGGCGAAGGATACCCTCGTCGCCGTCGAGGAAGGTGATCTTGCTCTCGCACGAGCCGGTGTTGCCGTAGCCTTGGTCGTAGGCGATATGGCCGCTCGCGGCGCGCAGGGTGCGCGTGTCGATCGCTTTTTCACCCTCGGTGCCGACGATGATCGGCAGGGGGTATTCTTTGTCGTCCAGCTTTAGCGACGCGGTCTTGGCCATATTTCAACCAGCGAAAACAAATCCCCGCCACTGGCAAAGAAAAGTTTACATCGGACCGTCACAACGCGTCGAAAAATGTCGCGATGCAGCGGCGGCCTCTCCGGCTAGCAGGTTGCGACGCCTGCAAAATTCCGATAGATCTGCAGGCCCTTGGCCTGGCTTTTCTCGGGGTGGAACTGGGTGGCGAAGACGCGGCCGCGCGCGATGGCGGCGCAGAAGCTCCCGCCGTAGTCGCACTCGGCGAGCACCAGTGCCGGATCGGCCGGGGCGCAGTGGTAACTGTGGACGAAATAGAACGCCTCGCCTTCGCTCGCGAGGTGCGCGGCGAGAGGCGAGCGCGGCTGCACGAAGCGAATCGTGTTCCAGCCCATGTGCGGGATCTTGAACTCGGGCGGGCGGCGGAAACGGACGACATTACCCGGGAAAATCCCGAGCCCGGTAATGCCGCCTTCCTCCGAGTGCTCGAAGAGCGCCTGCATCCCCAGACACACGCCGAGAAAAGGCCGGTCCGCGCCGATCCAGTCGCGCACGGTGGCGTCGAGTTGGGAGGCGCGGAGCGACGCGACGCAGTCGCGGAGGGCGCCCACGCCGGGCAGCACGAGGCCGCGCGCGCCGGCTGCGGCCACCTCGTCCGGGGAACGGACGACCTGAATGGACGCGCCCACCGCCTCCAGCGCCTTGGTGACGCTGCGGAGGTTGCAGATGCCCGTGTCGATGACGGCGATGCGCGGCCGCTCCGCCGCCGGGAGGCTGGAGGTTTCAGGCATGAGGCGGGAACCCGGTTAAATTTTGCCCTTGGTCGAGGGCAGCTGATCGGCCGCGCGCGGCTCGATCTGGGTGGCGACATCGAGGGAGCGGGCGAGGCACTTGAAGATCGCCTCGGCCACGTGGTGCGGCTCCTCGCCGTAGACGAGCTGCACGTGGAGGTTGGCCCCGAGAGCGTTGCTGAAGGCGCGGCAAAATTCCTTCACGAGCACGATGTTGAAATCGCGCACGAACATCGTCGGCGCATTGGCCTCGTAAACCAAGTGCGGCCGGCCGCCGACATCGACGACCACGCGCGCCAGCGACTCATCCATCGGCAGGATGAAAAAGCCGTAGCGCTTGATCCCGATCTTGTCGCCGAGCGCTTCCTTGAAGGCCTGGCCGAGCACGAGGCCGACATCCTCGACGGTGTGGTGATAGTCCACGTCCACGTCACCCTTGGCTTTGACCGTGAGGTCGAAGAGGCCGTGTTTCGCGAAGAGCGTCAGCATGTGGTCGAAGAAGGCCACGCCGGTGTCGATCTTCGCGGTGCCGCGACCATCGATCGCGAGAGTGAGCGCGATATCGGTCTCCGCGGTTTTGCGGGTGACGGTGCTTACGCGTTTGTCGTTTTTTGCCATGCGTCGAGGGTTTCGCTGAGGGCGAGCATTTCGCCATCGGTGCCGACCGTGAGGCGGAGAAAAGGCGCGGTCAAGGCGTGGCTCGGGAAGTGGCGCACGAGCACCTTGCGGGCAAAAAGGAAATCGTAGGCCGACGTCGCGACGGCCGGGCCGGTTTCGCCGCGAGCGTTTTTCGGCTCGGTGAAGATGAAGTTTGTCTGCGACGGGTAGGTAAACCAACCCCGGCGGGAAACCAGATCCGCGACCGCCCGGTCGCGCGTGGCTTTGATTTTTTCGACGACTCCGGCGTAGTAAGCCGCGTCCCCGAGAGCGGCGATGGCGGCCACTTGCGAGAGGCGGTTGACGTTGTAACTGTCGCGCACGCGGTCGAGAAGGCCGATGATTTCGGGGTGCGCGAGCGCGTAGCCGACGCGGATGCCGGCGAGCGCGTAGGCCTTGGAGAGCGTGCGGACGACGACGAGATTCGGGTAATGCGCGAGCAGCGGGATCGCGTTTTCCCGGGCAAAGAGCGCGTAGGCCTCATCGACCACGAGCAGGCCGCGATACGAGGCGAGCACGCGCTGAAGGTCGGCGTTCGCGAAGGCGACGCCCGTCGGGGCGTTCGGCGAGGTCAGGAAAAACGCCTGCGCCGGCGACGCCGCGATGTGCTCAACCGGGAGCCGCATGGAGCGGTCGAACTCGATTGTCTTGGTGCCGCCGTCCTGAATCTCCACCAGCACGGGATAGAGCGAGTAGCTCGGCAGCGTGAAGCCCGCCGCCGCCTCGCGCGTGACGAAGGCGCGGATGAGGAGGTTGAGGATGTCGTCGGAGCCGTTGCCGATGCAGACGTTTTCCTCGTGCAGGCCGTGACCGTGCAACTGCGCTACCGCCACGCGCAAGGGCGCGCTTTTGGGATTTGGGTAGAGCCGGAGCGATGCTCCCGCGTCAGCGCCAGCACCGATTTCGCGGAGCAATGCCTCGGCCACGCACGGGCTCGGCGGATAGGGGCACTCGTTGGTGTTGAGTTTCACCCAGCCTGGCGCCGTCGGCTGGAGACCGGGCGTGTAGGCGTGGAGCCGCGCGATGTGCGGGAGCGCGAGAGAGGAAAGGTCGGACATCGTCTGGGAGCCGCAAGCAGGCCGAGAAGGTGGAAAAAGGGAAACGGAAACTTACGCTGAAGGCGGAGGCCTTCACCCGACCTTCAGCCTGGCTGCTTTATGCGCCCTTGGCCTTCGCGGGTGGCGCGTTGAACTTGAGCTTCTCTTCGTCGCGCTCGATGTAGGGAATACCCTTTTCCATCCATTCGGGCGCCGGCGCGCCTTTGAGGTGGTGATCGAAAAACTGCTGCATCCGGCGCGCCCAGTCCTCCTGGTTGGCGCGACGGCGGAGGCCGTGGAACTCGCCGTTGTAGTTGAAGAGCCACGCGGGTTTACCCTGCCGGCGGAGCGCAAGGAAGAGTTCGATGCCTTGATACCACGGCACTGCGTCATCGTTGTCGTTGCTCAGGATCAGGAGCGGCGTCGTCACGCGCTCGGCGTGAAACACCGGCGAGTTAGCCACGAAATTCTTTACGTCCCCAACCAGCGGGCGGCCGATGCGGCTCTGGCCGGTCTCGTATTGAAACTGCCGCGGCAGGCCCGTGCCCCAGCGGATCCCGGAGTAGGCGCTCGTCATGTTGCCCACGGGCGCGCCGGCCTCGGCGGCGCGAAAACGATTCGTTTGCGTGATCATGTAGGCGATCTGGTAGCCGCCCCACGAGTGGCCCTGGATGCCGATGGCCTTTTCGTCGATGATGCCCTGCGCGGCGACCGCATCGATCGCGGGGAGCACGCAGCGGAGCGCGCTTTGGCCAGGCTCGCCCGTTTTGTAGACGATGTCGGGCATCAGGACACAATAACCGTTGCTGACATAGAACGGGACATTGATGCTCGTGCCGGGCGCGGGGTTGCTGAAATTGTGCACATTCTGCGAGAGCCGCTCGTAGATGTAGACGAGCAGTGGGTATTTTTTCTTCGGATCGAAATTCGCGGGCTTGTAGAGCGACGCCTGCAGCGGCACGCCATCTTTGCTGCGAAATGAAACCAACTCCGCGCGCCCCCACGTGAAGACCACGAGCTGCGCGCCGCCGTCCGTCTGCTTCGCGAGCTTGGCAAACGACGCGTCGGTCACATGCACATCGGGAAATTGGTCGAACCGCGATGCAGTGACGAGCAGAGTGTCGGCCTCGCGCGCGCGCCCGACGTAATTGAAGCGCTGATCGCCCCAGAGCAGCCGGTCGGGCGCAGCCGCTGTCGTGAAGGTCGTGCGGAAAAATCCCGTCGCGCGCGTCTCCTCGCTCTCACCGCGCAGCGTGATTGGTTTCGCGGGATCGATGCCGCGTTCCTCGTCGTCTTCGTCCACGGGTTCGATGCGCTGCAGGCGGAGCTGAACTTTCGTCGCGCGGCCGTGGCCAGCGGTGAGATTTTTCGGCGCGCGGCCGTCGATGAACAACTGCCAGACATCGAACCGGTCGTAGGCGAGGAAGGAGGCGCTGTCCTTGGTCCAGCCGGCGGTGCCGTGCGAACTGGGCGGCGCGGGGCGGTCGTCGTCCTCGTTGTAGAAAGCGACGCGCAGCTTGGCGGTGAGCGAGCGGGTGACACCGGTGGCGGTATCGAGCACGTGCCAGTGTTTGCCTTGATAGTAGCAAGCCCACTTGCCGTCGGGCGACCAGAGCAAGGAGAGGCCACCCTCGCTGCGCTGCTGTTTCAACGCGAGGGTGCGCTCGCCGGTAGCGGCGTTGACGACGTAGATGTCCGCGAAGCGCCCGTCGAAATCGACGAGGTGCCGATACGCGCGGTCGTCGGTGCCGAGAGCGCGCGTGCCATCGTCGCTGAGCGTGACGGCGGCCATCGTCTCGTCGGCCAGCTGCACGTAGGTGTTCGCCGCGAAGTCGAGCACGCCGCGATAGCTGCGGTTGCGCTCCTGGGTCGCGCGGACCTTCTGCATTGGCTGGATGAACCCATCGCGCCAGTGCCAGAGATCGGCGCTGACTTTGTCCTCGTCGAGCTGCTCAGAGCCGGGAGGGCGCGGTGGTTTTGGCGGGAGCCCGGCGGCGACGTAAAGTTTCCGGCCATCGCGCGAAAACGACGGCGAGGCATTGCTGCTCACGGTGAGTGACGCGGGCAGGCCCTTCGTCTCGGCGCTCACAATGGGCGCGGCGGCTTTCTCGCCGCGAACCCAATGGTAGAGTTTGTAGCGCGCGGCCGAGCGCGGCCCGATGCTGTCCCGGTCGCTGACGAACGCCGCCTGCGTCTGCTCCCGATCCCACGCGAGCCGGTTGTAACGCCCCTTGCCAGTCAACAGACCTTGAGGCGCGGCGGCATCGCCCGGTGTCGCGGCATAGACGCCGTTCTCGGCCTCGGTTTTCGACGACACCGTGAAAAGCAACGTGCGCCCGTCGCGCGCAAACGAATAGTCGCTCACTGCGGCCAACGTCCGCTCGCTCCCCTCCTCAAGCGAGCGGAGCACCAACTCGGTGCCGTAGGTCCGCTCGCCTGCCACCGCGGTAGGCGCCGGGCCGGCCGCAGCCGAAGGAGAGCGCCGCGCGGCGGCGTCGAGCGTAGCCGGGTCGACAACATCATCGTCCCCCTCGGCATCGGGCGCTTTGGTTTCCTTCGGCTCGGTGGTCTCGGCCGCAGGCTTAGTCTCTTCCGTCTTTTTTTCTTCGAGTTTCGCTTCCTTCAAAAACGCAACCCATGCGCCGCCTTTCGTCGGCACCTGAAAACTCTTCACGCCGGCATCGCGCGTGACGG
>JBDSGI010000330.1:0-2501 GCA_039919035.1 Opitutaceae bacterium | reverse complement strand
GACAAAGAGCGCGGTGGCAAGCATGCCGGCACCGGCGGACTTGGTGTCGCCGAGCGGGGCCCAGGCGTTGCCCAGCAGGTCTTGCACAATGAAGCGCCCCACGCGCGTGCCGGCGTCGATCGTCGTGAGAATAAAAAGCGCCTCAAACATGATCGCGAAGTGATACCAGAGGCCGAGCATGGCCTTGCTGCCGATGACGCCGGCAAACATATGCGCCATGCCGACGGCAAACGTCGGCGCGCCGCCGGTGCGGCCCACCATCGTCTTTTCGCCGACGCTGGCGGCGAGGGCGGCCATCTCGCCGGTGGTGACGGGGAAGCCCAGTGCGGTGACCTTGGCGGTGACGACCTCGGCGGTGCCCGCCATGTTGATGGCGAAATATTGGCCGGGCTCCATCGCGCACGCGGCGATGAGCGCCATGATGCCGACACACATTTCGGTCACCATCGCGCCGTAGCCGACGACGCGGATGTGCGACTCTCGTGCGATGAGCTTCGGCGTCGTGCCCGAGGAAACCAGCGAGTGGAAACCCGAAATCGCCGCGCACGCGATCGTGATGAAACAGAAGGGAAACACCGGGCCGGCAAACACTGGGCCCGTGCCGTCGATAAACTTTGTTATGGCCGGCATCTTCAGCGTCGGCGCGAGCACGATTACCGCAATGCCGAGGGCCATCACCGTGCCGATTTTCATGAACGTGCTCAGGTAGTCGCGCGGGGCGAGGAGCAGCCACACGGGTAGCACGGAGGCGAGGAAACCGTAGCCCATGATCCACCAGGCGAGGGTGGTGCCGTGGAGCGTGAGGGTTTTTTCCAGCTCCGTGCCGTGGAGAAACTGGCCGCCCCACACCGAGGCGAGCAACGCAATCACGCCAAACGCGCTGATCCACGCGAGCGCCTTGCCGCTGTGGCCGGCGCCCTTCATTGCCACGCCCATCACGAGCGCGATGGGCATCGTCATCGCGATGGTGAACAGGCCCCACGGGCTCTCGGCGAGGGCTTTCACCACGACGAGCGCGAGCACCGCGAGCAGGATCGTCATGATGGCGACGATACTCACGAGCGCCACGCCGCCGGCGAACGGGCCGACTTCGTCGCGCACCATTTGCCCGAGGGATTTGCCGCGCCGCCGGGTGGAGCAGAACAAAATCACCGAGTCATGCACCGCGCCGCCGAGCGTCGCGCCGACCAGCATCCACAACATCCCGGGTAGATAGCCAAACTGCGCCGCGAGCACGGGCCCCACGAGCGGGCCGGGCCCGGCGATGGCGGCGAAGTGGTGGCCGAAGACGACCCACTTGTTCGTCTTCACGAAGTCGCGGCCGTCGCCATGCGTCTCCGCCGGCGTGGCGCGCAGATCGTCGAGCGTGAGCACCTTTGCCATCAGCCACGCCGAGTGAAACCGGTAGCTGATCGCGAAGACGCAGAGCGCGGCGACGACCATCCAGAGGGCGTTGACGTTTTCGCCGCGCGACCACGCGAGCACGCCGACGGAACCGGCGCCCGCGAGGGCGACGAGGCCCCAGCCGAGCAGGGCGAGAGGGCTGCGGGGAGAGGTGGAAGGGCCGGCGGCGGCAGCGGTGCGCATGGGGGAAGGGGAGAAGCGGGGACGTTGGCGGGCGGCGCGGCGCGGTGCAAGCGCACGGAAGGGGTGGGTGTAGGGCGCGTGTCTTGCACGCGCCGCTCCGGGACGGTTTCACGACGGCGTCTGCAAGACAGACGCCCTACGTCTCAGGCTTGCCCGCTGATTCCATTCGCGCCGCGCGCGTTCTGCACGTGATGATTTGGGCGATGAACTCAGCGAAGCTTCGCGAACACATTGTCCAGTGGCGCCGCGATTTTCACCGGCACCCCGAGCTCGGCTACCGTGAGTATCGCACGGCGGCGCGCGTGTGCGACGTGCTTGCGGCGATTCCCGGCTGCACGGTGAGGGTAGGCGGCGAAGTGATGGACCGGGCTGCCCTGATGAATCCGCCGAGCGCGGAAGAGTTCGCCACTGCGCGGGCCGAGGCGATCGCGGGCGGGGCGAATCCGGCGTGGGTCGCCCGCATGGGCGACGGGCTCACAGGCGTGGTGGCGGAATTTCAATTCGCCCGGCCGGGACCGACGCTCGCGTTTCGGGTCGATCTAGACGCGTTGCCGATTTTGGAGAGTGCGGACGCGGCGCACCTGCCGGCGCGCGAGGGTTTCGCCTCGGCGCACGCCGGCCGAATGCATGCCTGCGGCCATGATGGCCACACCGCCATTGGGCTCGGGCTGGCGTCGCTGGTGCCGGCGCTCGCCGCGTCGTGGAGCGGAAAACTGAAGATCGTGTTTCAACCGGCGGAGGAAGGTTGCGGCGGCGCGAAGGCGATGGTCGCTGCCGGGGTATTCGCTGATGTAGATGCGCTCGTCTGCGGGCACCTCGGCACCGGTGCGACTCGCGCGGGCCTGATCGCGTGCGGGACCGATGCGTTTCTCGCGACGACGAAGTTCGACGTGGAGTATCGCGGGCGGGCCGCG
>JBDSGI010000329.1:0-7272 GCA_039919035.1 Opitutaceae bacterium | reverse complement strand
CACGCGGGCAATAGCTCCGCACGGTCACCGGCGGGCGGTTCGCCGTTGGCGAACTCAGCGCGAAACGGCGCGGTCGCGGGCAGTGCGGCGGCGAGCCAAGCCACGCGGCGCACGGCTTCGTCGGGATTGGCGTCGAGCAGCGGTTCGATCCACGGAAGGTGGCGGAGCGTGGTGTAGATGAGTTCGCGGTAGAGTCGGCGGTCGCGCGACCCGAAGCTGCGCTCGCGGGCGAGCATCGTCTGAATGACGGCGGGCAGGTTCCGGTCGGTGCGCCAGCGGCCCCGGAGTGGGTGGAGCAGCCCCAGAAACGTCCGCGCTTGGTTGGCCGCGACGCTCATCGCGTCAAAACCGCACGGTGTCGATCTGGATGTTGAAGCCAAAGCTGCTCTCGCGACGGCGGCCGGAATAGAGACTCACGGTGTAGGAGAGGAGCCAGGTGTTGCCGAGATTTTGCGCGATGCCGTAGGACTGCTCGGTGAAGCGACGTTTGCGCGCATCGTAGTGCAGTCGGGTGAGCGCCTCGAGGCGCTCGTTGAGGCGGGCGCGGCCGGTGATCGCGTAGTCCTCGATTTGATGGCGGAGGAAATTATTGCCGAAGCGCACGGACCACAGATTGCCGTCGCGCAGGGTCACGCCGGAATTGAATTCCCGCAGGTTGAGCGTGCGCGGGGCGAAGCTCTGGTAAACGTCCACCTGCAGCCAGCGCGCCGGGGTGAGGGCGAGTTCGGTGTGAACCTCGGAAAGGTCGCGCACGCCGGGCGGGCGGCGGAAGCGAAAATCGGTGGCGACATTGAACATCAACAAATCGCGCGGGCCGAGCGCGGCGTCGCGGGTTTGCAGGATGTTGTCGAGGCCCAGCCGCAGGGTATTCGTGGCGTGGAGCTCATCGATGTTGCGCACGTCGCCGAGCCCAAGCGGCGGGAGGTAGGTGGCGAACGACTCGCGATCAATCTGGGGGATGCGGGCGCGGCCCCGCTCGGCGGAGGGGATGTTGCGATAGCTGAGGCGGGGCGTAAAAAGATGGCGCAGGCCGTCGATTTTCCACGCGGGGTTTTTGTAGTCGAAGGTGCCGCTCAGGCGCAGCGCGGCGTCGAGCCCGACCTCGCCGAGCGTGCGCGTGTAGCTGCCGCTGCGCACCGCTGATCCGGTGGTGTCGGTGTAGTGGGTGATTCGCCCGCCGGCGATCGGGGTGAACGCCAGCCACTCCGTCGGGGCGATGGGGCGAGAGAGCGCGTAGTAGGCGTCGAGCCGGTCGCTGCGCAGGGGGAGGCCGACGCCACCGACGGGATCCTCGCGGAGCGCGGCGGCGCTGGCGCTAAACCGCTCGCAGAATCCGCCGCCGACGGCGAGAGGGAGCAAGTCGAAGCGAATCTCCGGCAGCCGCTCTTGCACGCGATGAAAACGGTTCGGCTGCACCCGGGTGAACGCCGAAAGGAAATAGTTTTCACCCGTGTAAACGCCCTCGACGAATGAGTCCGGCTCCTGCACGGGAAAAAACGAACGCGGCTTGAAATCGCGCAGCACCTCGGAGTCGCGCCACCAGTTGAGCTGGGCGCTGAGCGTGAGATTGGGCGCGAGGCGCTGCTGATGCTGCCATTCGGCATACGCGCGATTCTCCGGCACGGGCCGGCCCAGCAGATCGGTTTTCTTGTCGCCGTGGTCGTTGATGAAACCGCTGTGGAGGCTGCCGTGCAGGCGAGCGGGATCGTCGGGGTCGGCGTAGCGGGCCGCCGGGCCGGCCATGAGGCCGCGGCTCGTGTAGAAGCCGACTTCGGCCCCGGCGTTAAATCCTGCGCCGAGCGGCATGAGGACGCCCGCTTCGGCGAAGGCGCCGAGCGAGCGACGAAATCCGCCGCCGAGCGTGATGCTGGTGTCGAGGGGCTGCTTGGAATTCTGCTGGAATTTTGGGAATGGCACCGGTTGCAGGTGGCCGATGCCGGCGCTGCCGTTTTCGGCGCGCAGCCTTTGTCCCGGCGTGAGAAAGATGGTGTCGGCAATCAGGGTCGGTTGCCACAGCCCCGGCTCGCCGTAACTCACGCGGGCGCGGTGCAAGATGATCTCCTTGGTCGTGCCTTCGGCGGACACCGCTTCCGCAAAATAAGGGTCGCTGCCGAGCCGGATGTTTTCGGCCGTGAAGCTGCCGTCGGCCCGCCGGTAGGAGAGCCGATCCGCGAGCAAACGGACCGCGCCGCGGGTGAAAACCACCCGGCCTTCGGCGAAAAACGTCTCGGTCTTGTTTTCCCGCCGAATGAGATCCGCGGTGAGCAGGTAGTTTTCACCGCGCACGATGGCATTGCCCTTCATGATACCTTCGCCGTCGGTGCCGCTCACCTCGTCGGCGGAGAGCGTGGGTTGGGCTTCAGCCGCAAAGGCGGCAGTCCCGCAGAGGGCGGCGATGAAAAGGAAGATTCGGCCAGTCACGCGCGCAGCAAAGGCGGCGCCTTGAGGTCAGGCAAGCTCCGGTGTGAACGGCGCGGAGCGCGTTTGTCCGTCCGCCGTCGTTCGGTGCTAGACGCCGCGCCGCGGGTCGCTCACGGTGGGGCTGCACCCTCTTCCACTTTGATTCTTTCCAAAGCCGACCTCGCCGCGCTCTTGGGCGCGAAGCACGCCACTCCCCATTCGGTGCTCGGCATGCACCCGCTGGTTTACCGACGCAGCCAGGGCGCCGTGGTCCGGGCGCTGGTGCACGCGGCGGTTTCGTGCGAGGTGGTGGAGCTCGACGCCCAGCCACCGAAATCCCATCCGATGACGCGCCTCGCGCCGGAGGGGGCCTTCGAGGTGTTCATCTCGAAGCGGTCGGAGTTGTTTCGCTACCAGTTGCGCGCGACCTACGCCAACGGGGAGAGCCGCCAGTTTTTCGATCCGTATTGTTTCCTGCCTACGCTCAGCGAACAGGATCTCTATCTTTTCAACGAGGGCAACGAACACCGCATCTACGAAAAACTTGGCGCGCATCTGCGCAGTCTTGGCGGCGTCACCGGGGTGTCGTTTGCGGTGTGGGCGCCGTCCGCGGCGCGGGTTTCCGTCGTCGGTAATTTTAATCAGTGGGACGGGCGCTATCATCCGATGCGCTCGCTCGGCGCCTCGGGCGTGTGGGAGTTGTTTGTGCCCGGGCTGGGGGAGGGGGAGGTCTACAAGTTCGAGTTGCGCGACCAGCGCGGTGACGTCCACCTGAAGACCGATCCCTACGGCGCGTATTTCGAGGGGCCGCCCAACAACGCCGCGATCGTTTTCGATCCGAGGAGATTGCAGTGGACCGACGACGCTTGGCTGGAACGCCGCCGGGCCGGTGCCGGAAAACCCGACCGACCGATGTCGGTTTACGAGGTGCATTTGGGCTCGTGGAAGCGGATGCCCGAAGATGGGGATCGGTTGCTCACCTATCGCGAGCTGGCGGTGCAGCTCGGCGACTATGCGGTCGAGATGGGCTTCACCCACATCGAGGTGATGCCGCTGGCGGAGCATCCGTTCGACGGTTCGTGGGGTTACCAAGTCACCGGATTTTTCGCGCCGACGCATCGCTTCGGTTCGCCGGAGGATTTTGCGTGGTTCGTCGACCATCTGCACTCGCGCGGTATCGGCGTCATCCTCGACTGGGTGCCGGCGCATTTCCCGCGCGACAGCTTCGCCCTCGCCGAATTCGACGGCACGCACCTCTATGAACACGCCGACCCGCGGCAGGGCGCGCATATGGACTGGGGCACGCTCATCTTCAACTACGGGCGCAACGAGGTCCGCTGCTTCCTGATCGCGAATGCCCTCGCTTGGCTCGACCGCTATCACCTCGATGGACTGCGCGTGGACGCGGTGGCGTCGATGCTCTACCTCGATTACTCGCGGAAGGCAGGGGAATGGATTCCGAACCGTTATGGCGGTCGCGAAAATCTCGAGGCGATCGCCTTCCTGCGCCAAGCCAACGATCTCGTGCATCACTACCACCCGGGCGTGGCGATGATTGCGGAAGAGAGCACGTCGTTCGGCGGCGTGACCAAGCCCACCGCCGAGGGCGGGCTCGGCTTCGACTACAAGTGGAACATGGGCTGGATGCACGACACGCTGCGCTATTTTTCCAAGGAGCCGATCGTGCGCCGCCACCACCAGAACGATCTCACCTTCGGGATGCTTTACCAGTATGCCGAGAATTTCGTGACGGTATTTTCCCACGACGAAGTCGTGCATGGGAAGGGCTCGCTGCTCTTCAAGATGGGCGCGTGGCACATCGCGGAAAAGGCCGCCAACCTCCGCGCCCTCTATGCCCACATGTGGATGTGGCCGGGAAAAAAACTCCTCTTCATGGGGTGCGAGTTTGCGCAGTCGCGCGAATGGGCGCACGACACGAGCCTCGACTGGCACCTCTGCCAGTATCCGGATCACGAGGGGGTGCGCCTCTTGGTGCGCGACCTCAACAAACTCTACACGAGTGAACCCGTGCTCAGTCAAAACGACTTCTATGCCCCGGGCTTCCGCTGGCTGAGCTGTCACGACGCCGACGCCAATCTTGTGGCCTACCTCCGCAGCGATGCGACCGAGCAGGTGGTTTACGCCGTGGTGTGTCACCTCGGCGGAGCGCGCCGCGAACACCGGCTCGGCGTGCCGCGCCGCGGCTTCTGGCGCGAGGTCATGAACACGAATAGCGAATTCTACGGCGGCACCGGCGTGGGCAACGACGGCGGCCGCGCGAGCGAGGATGTTCCGTGGGACGGTTTCAGCCAGTCGATCGCCGTCACGCTCCCGCCGCTGAGCGTGTTCGTGTTTAAGTGGAGCGGCGGCGAGTAGGCGAAAGCGAGGGAGCGCAGTCAGGCGACCGCACTGCGCGGGGCGGCGGCCGACTTAAACTTTGTCCACGATCCGATCCGCGAGGCCGTAAGCGATGGCTTCGGTGGCGTTCAAATAGAAGTCGCGGTCGGTGTCCTTGTTGATCCGTTCCAGCGGCTGGCCGGAGGCGGTGGCGAGCAGTTGGTTCAACTCGGCCCGGAGCTTTTCCATTTCCTGCGCCTGAATGTTGATGTCGCTCGCCGGCCCGATCATGCGGCCGGAAATGAGCGGCTGGTGGATCAGCACGCGCGAATGCGGGTAAAGCAGTCGGCGACCTTTCGCGGCGCCGCACAAAAGGATCGAGCCCATCGAGGCGGCCATGCCGGTGACGACGACCGTGATGGGCGAGGTGACGAGCTGCATGGTGTCGTAAACCGCCATGCCGGCGGTGATCGAGCCGCCGGGAGAATTTAGATAAAATGTGATCTCCTTTCCGGGCGCGACGCCTTCGAGGTAGAGCAGCTTTTCGGTGAGGTCCTTGGCGGTCTCGTCGGTGACGGCGCCCCAGAGGAAAATTTTGCGCTGATCGAGGAATTTCCGCGCGATGATCATCGCGACGGGGCCGCCGCCTTTCTTTTTCGGCGCGCCTTCATCGTCATCATCCTCGTCGTCGAGACGCGGGAGCGGAGCGGCAAGGGCGGGCTGGAGATTGTCGAAATGCATAGGCGCCGAACGATGCGAGCCGGAGGGCGATTGGCAAGTATGAGGTGCGGGTGACGTCATCGCAGGGTTTCCCGGGCGTTAGGCCGCTCAAGCATGATCGCGAAAGCGCGAAAGATCGGAAACGCGGAGAAGAGCGGGTTACGCAGCGCTCCGTGTCTCCGCTCCTCCGCGTTTCCGCGATTGGCTTGAAAGATCAATCGGAACGTCGCGTCGGCAGAAGGCGGGCAACGCTCGCGAGGACAATAAGGGGAGTGGTTTACTTCGCCTTGGCGTTCCACACCGCGAGGGTGTCGGGTGAGCCTTGGGCGCGGACGCCGTTGTCGTTCAAGATATCCTCGGTGGCGGCGACCATCGCGGCGCGCGGAAACACGGGCGTCTCATAGCGCCGGCCCGCGAATTCGAAAACAATGAACTCCTCCTGCGCGTCGCGCAGCACGGCGACGAGGTGGGCGAGATTCTTGATCGCGATGCCGTTAACTTTTTCGACGACGTTGGATTGGGTCTGCGAGTAGCCGATCGAAAGTTTGTGGGGGAAGAAGGGCGACGACACGACGACCAGTTCCTCGCCGGGAAAGGCCGGTTTGTCGGCACGGCGCGTGGAGAGCGGGCTGCCGGCGCCGGACAGGGCGACGGCGGCGTTGCTCAGACCGCCGAGGAAAAGCTGGGTGGCGGTCGAGAAGACCATTGGGCCGTAGACGAAGTAGGACGGATAAGCGCCGTCGAGATCGGGAATCAGCAGCGGGCGCTTCGCCGCAAGCGGCAGTTCGATTTTCATTTCCTGGCCAGCGCGCACGAGCGTGAACGGCACGCGGCCGTTCTTCACCGTCTGTTGGATCAGGTATTGGAAGCGGACACGGATGTCGCCGACTTTGACCATGCCCTCGTTGTCGATCTTGGTGTCGCCGATGGCGGTGATGATGTCCCACGGCTTGAGCGGGTAGGCGGGATCGTCGGTGTCGGCCTGCGTGACGATCATGCCCTCGATGCCCTTGCCCACCTTCAGGAACGGACGGAGCGCGGGATTCTCGAAGGTTTGCAACGTATCGAAGATCGCCGGTTTCCCGTCGTAGCGGCCGTCGGCGACGTCGGCGAGGAACAGCTCGATCTCCTCGCACGGGATGATGTAGCCGATATTGTCGCCGCCGCCGAGCCGGCTGAACGCCAGGCCGATCATCTTCTCGCCGTCGACGGCGGGACCGCCGCTGTTGCCGGGATTGATCGCGGCGTCGATTTGGATGCGCAGGGCGGAGGTGGGGAAATTGTAGGAGGTGAAATCGACCCGGGAGACGATGCCCTTTGTGATCGAGAGCGTGGTGCCGCCGGTGGGGAAGCCGTAAACGAGCACGGAGTCCTTCACGGCCGGAAGCTTGGTGGCGCGGGGCAGGGGAGGGCGCTGGTCGAAGAACGACTCGTCATCGAGCTTGAGCACCGCGAGGTCGATGCCTTGCGAAATGGATTCAACCGTGGCGGAGATCTTGTCGCCCGACTGGTTGGCCTGCACCTGCACCTGCGTCGCGTAGAGCACGACGTGGGCGTTGGTGAGGATGCGTTTCCCCTCAAGGATGACGCCCGAACCGGTGGATTCGCGCGGCCCCTGCTTCGTCCACGGCTTGTAGGGATCGGGATAGCGCATCGTGGAGAAAATCTTCACGACCGAAGTCTCGACGGACGGCGACGTGGCGGCGGTCTGGGCGCGAATGACCAGTGGCGTGAGGAGGAGCGCGGCGAGGGCGGTGAGGGAAAACAAGGCGCGGGGGCGCGGCAGGGGAAGCATGGCGCGGCAAGGCAAAGCGG
>JBDSGI010000328.1:0-9703 GCA_039919035.1 Opitutaceae bacterium | reverse complement strand
CGCTCGTGGGAGCGCGACGATTTTTCGCTCTACGGCCGTTTCGATCTGGCCTTCGACGGGGGCGGCGCCCCGAAGCTCCTCGAATACAATGCCGACACCCCGACCGCGCTCGTCGAGGCCGCCGTCGCGCAATGGTTCTGGCTCCAGGAAACGCGGCCCGAAGCCGACCAGTTCAACTCGATTCACGAGCGACTGATCGCGGCGTGGCGGCGCTGGTCCGGCGCGACGATCCATTTCAGCAGCGTGCGGGACAATCCGGAGGATGAGCAGACTGTCCTCTACCTGCGCGACACCTGCGAGCAGGCCGGCGTCGCCACACGGACGGTGTTCATCGACGACATCGGTTGGGACGCCAGCTCTCAAACCTTCGTCGATCTCGACGGCGCGCGGCTCACGCATTGTTTCAAACTTTATCCGTGGGAGTGGCTCTGCGCGGAGGAATTCGCGCCGCACCTCGCGCACGACGCCGTGCAATTTGTCGAGCCCTCGTGGAAAATGCTCCTGAGCAACAAAGGCCTCCTGCCGATCCTCTGGGAGTTGTTTCCCGGCCATCCCAACCTGCTCCCCGCCTACGACACGGCCGCGCCGCTCGGCCCACGCTACGTGCGCAAGCCCAAGCTCAGCCGCGAAGGCGCCAACGTCAC
This sequence comes from Opitutaceae bacterium, assembly GCA_039919035.1. Taxonomy (GTDB): domain Bacteria; phylum Verrucomicrobiota; class Verrucomicrobiia; order Opitutales; family Opitutaceae; genus ER46. The sequence goes on along the minus strand of JBDSGI010000328.1, from coordinate 9,059 downwards.
GTGGTTCGAGGGCGGCGTGGCGGTTGAGGAGACAGGCGGGGACTACGGCGCGGAGGGCCATGTGTTCCAGGCCGCGGCGGATCTGCCGGAGTTCGACGGCCATCGCGCCGTCTGCGGTGTCTGGATCGTCGATCACGAGCCGGCGGGGCTGGGACTGCGCGAGGACACGCGCCGCATCACCGGCAATCTCAGCCGCTTCGTGCCGCATTTTTTCCCGGCCGCATGAACTCCGAAAATCCCACTCCGCTCCGGGTCGGCGCCACCGGCACCCTCAACGGCTGGCGCGAGCGCGTCGCCGGTCGCGTGGTGCTGGGCGTCGAGATCGACGGCGAGACTTACACGTGGAACGAGTTCCACCTCGTCGACCATTCCGGGAATTCCGCCACGCTTGTTTTCGAAGAGGGCGAGAGCGAGCCGGAGTGGAAAATCTTTCGCGAATTCACGCCCGTGCAATCGATGACGGCGCACGAGGCCGCCGCCAAACGCGTGGGCGACACCGTAAACCTCGACGGCTCGCCGGTGAAAATCACCCTGGTGGATCAATCGAAGGTGATGTTTATCGAGGGCCGCGCGATGGAGGGAGTCGAGGTCGGCGACATCGCGCACTACTTCAACGCCGACACCGGCAGCCGGATGCTCGTCGCCAGCTGGAGCGACGACGAAATCGAATTCTACGAAGGTCTGGACGCGCCCGCCGCGAGCGTGACGGCCGCGTTCGGCCTGGCACCGGACTCGAATCACAGCTCAAGGCTGCGACCAACGGATCCCTCGGACGGAAATGCCGCGCGTGGCTTTCGCGACGAGCCCGCGGGGGCCAGTGGCTCAGGCTCCGGACGTTTCATCAAGATCGCCGTCGTGCTTTTGGGGGCGGCGAGCCTGTTTGGCGCCTACTCGTGTTTCTCCAGCGGCGGCAGCCGTGTTTCCGGGGTGGGCAACGCGCCCGCGCAAACCCCAACCGCACCCGCACCGCGGCTCACCGTCGGAAGCCGTGGCACTATCGGCGGTCGCACCTACGTGATGGTGGACCAGAAGACCGTCCGCATCGCCCGCACCGCCGGGCGCCACGACAACCGCGAATATCTGCTGCGCGAGGAGATCGGCACACCCGCCCTGCTGATCAACGGCCTGAGCGGCGGCACCCAAGAGTGGCACCTGCTTCGGGCGACGCCCGCTTCCCCGGAACTCACTCCGTTTGCCGCGGCCGCGAAGAAGAAAGGTCAGACCATTCCCGTCGGCGACCACACCGCGCGGGTGACGGATCTGTTTCAGGCGATGACATCCGGCGGCGACACGCCCAAGACCGCAGTCTTCGTCCAATATGGTTTCGTCGCCCGCGACGGTGCGACCTGGTTCCTCGCGCGGTGGACCGAACAGCAGCTCCTATTTTTTAGCGGCGAGGCTGTCCCCGAGTCGGACGTGCTTAAGGCTTTCGACTCCGCCTTCACGCCCACGAAGTAGCGGGAGGGCACACCCCCGAAGCCTCACGCGCCCCGCGCCAGATGCTCCAGCGCCATCGCGGCAGCGGTCGTGCGGTTCTCGACGCTGAGCTTTGCGTAGGTGCTCTCCAGATGCTTCTTCACCGTGGTGAGGCCGATGCCAAGCACGGTGGCGATTTCGTCGTTAGTCTTTCCGCGCGCGACCCAAAACAGGACTTCCGCCTCCCGCGGGGTGAGACCAAGACCCAAGAGTTGTTCGGGCGCCGCGAGACCCACGGCGCGGGGGGCCACGGGTGCGGCGGCCGCGCGCAGCAACCGGGAGCGGATGGCCGCGATCAAATCGTGCGGCTCCACCGGCTTCGTCAGGTAGTCGTCCGCCCCGAGGTTCATGCCCGTGCGGACATCCTCGCGCTCGCTCCAACCGGTCAGGAAGACAAAGGGAAGATGCGCGATGCGCGTTTCCGCGCGGATCGTCTCGAGCACCCGGTGGCCGTTCATCTCCGGCATCGTGATGTCGCACAACACCAGATCCGGCGGGTCGCGCCGAGCCTGCTCGACGCCCTCGCGGCCATTGCGCGCCTCGGTGACGGCATACCCTTCCGCCTTCAAGAGCTCGGCGTAGGTCTGCCGCAGCTTCGTGTCGTCATCTATGACCAGAATTCGCTTCACTCCGACCCAGCGTGGGTGGGCGTTGCCATGATGTAAAGTCGCCACACGCCGGCCGACCCCTCGCTCCCACGATTGAGCCGCGGCCGAAGTTGGGGTCAACCGGCCCATCACCGTCCGGCCCGTGGTGCGGTTGAGAAATTCGTGACATGATGCCGCTGTCATGAAACTCCGTCTCGCACTCACGCCCTTTCCTCTCCCCGCGATCATCGCGGCGCTAGCCGCGATCGCCGCGCTGCCTTTTAGTTTGGCCGCCGCCGGCACGCTTGGCTTTACCGCCGCACTCGGCACCATCATCGCCGATGACTATGGCCGGCGCTGCCGCCGCGTCCGCCTCCCGCGCCGCGCGGCTGCCCCCGCCTCCGTGCTCGCGCCGGCGAAGCCCAACGGGAAAAGCGAGCGGCACCCGCTTGCCGCCTGACAATTCGCCGAACCGCCCCGCGTTTTTCCCCCAGAAGCCATGCTGCCCGCCGCCGAAATCCTGCTCGTGCAGGATTCCTTTCGCACCCTTACCCGGACCTCAACCCAGGTGGCGGCGCTGTTCTATTCCCGACTATTTGAACTGGACTCGGCCCAACGGGAAAATTTCTCCGCCAACCCGCACGAGCGTGGTTCGACGCTCATGGTTTCGATGGCCCGGGCACTCAGCTCCTTGGAAACAGCCTCATTCGTGGCGGGCACCACCCGCAGCGTTGGCCCAAGCACCACCACGGCCCATACGGCGTTGTTTTGGACCCTGCAAAAATGCCTCGGCGCAGATTTCACGCCGGCGGTGCGCACCGCGTGGGCCCGGAGCTGGGCGGTGCTGGGCGACGCCATCACCGACGCCCCGCGGGCGGCTCACGACCACCCGCGCCACCCATAACCCGCGATTGCGCTGGGCCGTGCGGGCCGTTTGCCTGCCCGCGTCTGCGATGACTCCAGCCGAACCCGAACTCGAAATCCTCCGCCGCCACCTGTCCGAGCGCACCGCGGAACTCGCAGCCGCCCGCGCCCAGCTTGCTCATCGGGAAGCGACGCAGCGCGAATCGGCGGCCTTTTTTGAGAAGAGCTTTTACGACAGCCCGGCCCTGATGGGCATCAACCGCCTCTCCGATCGGAAAATTACAGAGGCTAACGCGGCGTTTTTTCGCGCCGCGGGCTACCCGCGCGAAGAAGTCATCGGGCGCACCACTGACGACCTTAACCTCTGGGCCTTTCCCGCCCAACGCGACGCCTTCCTCCGGCAAGTGGGGGAACTGGGCCGGGTCCGGGACTTCGAGGGCGCGCTGCGCTCCAAGTCCGGCGAAATCGGCCACTATCTCATCCATGCCGACATCCTCAGCATCGGCGGCATTCCCTCCCTCCTCACGGTCGCGACCGACATCACCGATCTCCGGCGCCGCGAGCAGGTCCAATCCGCCACCTACGCGATCTCGCAGGCCGTGCTCGCCGGAGGCGAGCTGCCCGCGCTTTTCGCGGTGCTGCACCGGATTGTCGGAAGCCTGATCTCTGCGAAAAATTTCTACGTCGCGTTGCTCAGCCCGGATGGCGAAGAACTCTCGTTTCCCTATTTCGTCGACGAATCAACTACGCCGCCCGCCCCGCGCAAGCGCGGCGCCGGTCTGACGGAATACGTCCTGCATACCGCCAAACCGCTCCGGACGACCGCGGATCAAGTCACCGTGATGTTGCGCGGCGACGATCGCTATAAACCCACCGGCCGGCCTTCGGCCCTCTGGCTCGGCGCACCGCTCATCATCGACGGTCGCCCCATCGGCGTGATCGCCGCCCAAGACTACCACAATCCCGAGGCTTACACCGACGCCGACCTCAAGCTGCTGATGTTCGTCGCCGATCAGGCGGCCGTCGCCGTGCATCGCCGGCAAATCGAGGCGGCGCAGCGCGATGCGCACGCCTCCTTCGAAAAGAGCTTCAGCTCCAGCCCTGCCCTCATGCTGCTCGCCAGCGCGGCCGACGGGAAACTGATCGCCGTTAATGCCGCTTTCGAGCGCGACTCGGGCTACACCAAGTCCGAGGCCATCGGCCGCAGCACATTGGAGCTCGGACTCTGGCTCGATGCCACCGAACGCGACCAGTTTTTCGGTCGCATCCGCGAAAAGGGGTTCATTCGCGACTACAAGTCGGATTTCCGCGCGAAGGACGGCTCGATCCGGACGCTCCTCCTTAACGCCGAGCTGATCGAGCTCGGAGGACGCCAGTGCATGCTGACGGTGGGGATCGATGTCACCGAGCGGCACCGGCGTGATCGGGTGCAGGAGGCGACCTACCAGATTTCGCGCGCCGCCCTCGCCGAGGAAAAACTCCCGGCGCTCTTCGCCGAGGTGCACCGGATCATCAGCCGCCTGATGCCCGCCAAAAATCTCTACGTCGCCCTCCTGAACAACGATGGCACCGAGCTTTCGTTTCCCTATTTCACCGACGAGCGCGTCGCGCCGCCGCCGCCGCGCGCGCCCGGCAACGGCTTCACCGAATACATCCTTCAAACCGGGCGGCCCGCCATCGTGAGCGCCGCCGAGCTGCCGGCGTTGCTCGCGTCCCGCGGAACCTACCAACCGCTCGAGCACGCCGCCGCCCAGCGCCTTGCCGCGCCGCTAATCATGCGCGGCCGCGCCCTCGGCGTGATTGCCTTGCAGGACTACGACCGGGCCGACGCCTACGGCGACGAGGAACTTCGGCTGCTCAATTTCGTCGCCGAGCAAACGGCAGTGGCGGTGCAGCGCCGGCAGGCCGGCGAAGCCCTGGCGACCGCCGAGCGAAAATACCGCAGCATCTTCGAGAACGCACTGGAGGGGCTCTACCTCAGCTCCCCCGACGGTCGCTTCGTCAGCGCGAATCCCGCGCTCGCCCGCATGCTGGGCTACGCCACGCCCGCCGAACTCTTGGCCGCGATCAACGACATTCCCCGCCAAATCTACGTGCAGCCCACCCGCCGGGAGGATTTTTTCGCGTTGATTCATCAGAGCGACGAAGTTTCGGGTTTTGAATCCGAAGTTTACCGGAAGGATGGCACGACCTGCTGGGTGTCGGAGTCGGTCCGCGTGGTGCGCAATGCCACTGGTGAGATCGATCACTTTGAAGGCGTGGCCAACGACACGACCCAGCGCCACGAAGCGGCCCGGGCCCTCCACGCGGCCAAGGAAGCCGCCGACGCCGCGAGTCGCGCGAAAAGTTATTTCCTGGCCAGCGTCAGCCACGAGCTGCGCACCCCGCTCAACGGCATTCTCGGCTACACCCAGATTCTCCGCCGCGATCCCGCGCTGCGCGATAAGCAGCGCGCCGGCGTCGATGTCATTCATGAGTCCGCCGAACATCTCCTCGCCCTGATCAACGACGTGCTCGACCTCTCCAAGATCGAGGCGGGGCGGGTCGAGCTCCACCCGGCGGATTTCGATCTGGCGGAGTTCAGCGCCGGGGTGGCGCGCGTGTTTGCGCCGCGGGCCCGGGAAAAAGGCGTTCGGTTCGAAACCACGCTCGCCCCCGATCTGCCGCGCTGGGTGCGGGGCGACGAGCAGCGGCTCCGGCAGGTGGTGTTCAACCTCCTGGCCAACGCCGTCAAATTCACGACGGAAGGAGGCGTGGGTGTCGTGGTGGAAAAATCTCCCCGCGATGGCGGCGCCATTCGCTTCGCCATCACCGACACGGGACCCGGCATCACCCCCGCGGACCTCGCCAAACTTTTTGAGCCGTTCACCCAGGTCGGCCACCGCGCCGGCGTCGCCTCGTCCGGCACCGGTCTCGGACTCGCGATCAGCCGCAGCCTGGTCGAACGGATGGGCGGACAGCTTGGCGTGGAGAGCACGCCCGGCCAAGGCAGTCGGTTTTGGTGCGACGTCATCCTCCCCGCCACCACCGCCGCGCCGGCCGCCACCCGCGTCAACCGGCCGGTCATCGGCTATGCGGGGCCGCGCCGGCGGGTGCTCGTCGTGGATGACAACCCGGCCAATCGCGCGGTGCTGGTCGATTTGCTGACTCCGGTCGGCTTCGAGGTTGGCGAAGTCGCCAACGGCGAAAACGCCGTGACCGAGGTCGCGCGGGCCTGCCCCGATCTGGTGTTGATGGATCTTCGGATGCCCGGCGGGATGGACGGACTGGAGGCGACCCGCCGAATCCGGCGCTCGGTGCCCGGCCCCGGCCTCCGCATCATCGCCATCTCAGCGAGCGCCTACGAACTCGATCGGCGCGAGTGTTTCGCAGCGGGGTGCGACGCGTTCGTCGCCAAACCTTTTCGCGAGGAAGATCTTTGGGCTCAAATTGGCACCGTCCTCAACCTCGAATGGCAGCACGGTGACGCCGCGGACGCGACGCCCCCGTTTGCCGGCGTCGTCCACCCGCCGCCACCCGGCGAGGCGACGGCCCTGCACGATTGCGCCGCCAAGGGAGATGTCGTCGGTCTTCGCCAGCGCGCCGAGGCGCTCATCGCCCGCGATGCGAAATACAGCCCGTTTGCCCGAACCGTCCTCGACCTCGCGGCGCGGTTTAAGATGAAAGCCATCCGCCAGTTCGTGACCCCCTACCTGCCCTGACCATGCCCGAGACGATTCTCATCGTGGACGACACGCCCGCCAATCTGGGCGTGCTGGTGGAAACGCTCGGCGCCGCCGGCTACCAACTCATGGTCGCCGAGGACGGCGAGGAGGCGCTGGCGCAGACTACGCAAACCCAGCCCGACCTCATTCTCCTCGACGTGATGATGCCCGGCCTCGACGGCTTTGAAACCTGCCGGCGTTTCAAGACCCGGGAGAGCACGGCCGAGGTGCCGGTGATCTTCATGACGGCACTGAACGAAACGGCGGACAAGGTGAAGGCCTTCGTTGCCGGTGGCGTCGACTACATCACGAAACCGATCGAACACGAGGAGGCGCTCGCCCGCGTGCGCACCCATCTCGCGTTGCGCCGACTGCGGCGCGAACTGGAGCAACAGCTCGCGTTGAAGGAGAGCTTCATCCGGATCGCGGGCCACGATCTGCGCAATCCGCTCTGTCTGATCCTGATGGCCGGCGAGCTCGCGCGGCGCCAGCCGGCCACGCAAGGCTCCGCCGATTTAGGCCGGCACCTCGGCAGCATTGCCGAGTCCGCCACGCACATGCGCCGGATTATCGACACGTTTCTCGGCCTGCGGGCGCCCTCAGCGGGCGACGCCGGCCCGGCCGCCCGGGTCGATTTGAACCTGCTCGCCGAGGCCGTCGTGCGCCAACACGCCCCCGCCGCCGAACGCAAACGGATCACCCTCGCCGTCGAGTCCGACGAATCGCTGCCGCCCGCGCGCTGCGATGCCGCGCTGATCTACCAAGCCTTCACCAATCTCACGAGCAACGCGCTCAAGTTCACCCCGGCGGGTGGCCGCGTGTTCATCCGACTCCAACACGCCGGCACCCGCGTGCGGGTCGAGCTCCACGACACGGGCCCCGGCGTGCCTGCGGCGGAACGGGCGCAGTTGTTTCGCGAGCACGCCCGGATTTCCGTGCGGCCGACCGGCGGCGAGGAGAGCAACGGCCTCGGCCTCGCCATCGTGAAAGGTCTCGTCGAATCCCAGGCCGGCTCCGTGGGCGCGGACTTTCCGGCCGGGGGCGGCAGTGTTTTTTGGTTCGAGGTGCCCGCGCGGTGAGACAACAATTCAACGCGCACGACGTGCCGGCGTTTTTTGGTTCGAGTCGCCCGCGATTGGCCGCATCTCCTTACCACCCATGAATCGTCCCGACTACCTCGCCAGCTACCAGGCCACGCTCGCCCACCTCACGGCGCTGCACGGCGAGGAGGTCGCGATGGACCTCATCGTCGGCGGGCAGTCGAACGCGATCGGAATTTTGGAGTTCAGCACGCTCCGCACGCTCGGCCTTCAGGCGGAGCACACCGTAATCGACATCGGCTGCGGCAGCGGTCGGCTGGCGGTGAAGCTCGCGCCATTTCTGCGGGGGGGAGGGGCGAATTACTACGGCACTGACATTCTGCCCGAATTGACCGCCTATGCTCGGAAGATCTGCCGGCGCGACGACTGGGAATTCCACGCCACCGAGGGCTTAGGTATTCCCGCTCCCGACGCCTGCGCCGATTTTGTGTGTTTCTTCAGCGTGTTCACCCACCTACTGCACGAGGACATCTACAAATACCTCGCTGAGGCGAAACGCGTGCTCCGTCCCGGCGGGAAAATCGTTTTCAGCTACCTCGACTTCGCGGTGCCCTCCCACTGGACACTCTTCGATCTCACCGTGGCCGACACCAATCCCAACCGCGTGCTCAACATGTTTGTGAGCAAGGATGGCATCGCCGCGTGGAGCCAGCATCTCGGACTCGAAGTGACAGCCCTGCACGACGGGCACCAACCCTGGATCGAACTCGTGAAGAGTTTTCGCTATGCCGACGGCCGCGAAGCCGCCGGGGTCGTCGAATTCGGCCAGTCGGTCGCGGTGCTCACCCGCCCGGCGTAACCCGTCGCCCGCTCGCACCGCGAGGTTGCGTCGCCCGGGAGCGCACCCAAACGTTCGCCCATGGCCGAATCCGGCACCCGCAATCCGCTGCCTACCCAGCGCAAGCCCAGTTACCCGATCAGCCCGGATCTGCGCAGCTACCTGCAGCGCTACAAGCGCGAGCGTGAGCTGCCCGTCACCTACGCGCGGCTGCGCGCGTTTCAAGAGGTCATCCCGCTGACCGACGAAACCGGCAAGCCCACGCTCTGGGATACCGTGATCTACCCCGCGTCTGAGATGAGCGCACTCAACGAGGCGCTGAAAGAGGTTTACGCGTGGCTGAAGGTCGACGGCGATCTCGCGGTCGTGAGCCACCTGTATGTGGACCGCGTGGATTTCTGCACCTTCGGCAACTCGACGCCTTTTCGCGTGCGAATCGTCAACGCCTACAACGACAACCAGGACTATTTTTATGTGAAGAAGGCCGACGCCTCGCGCATCTACGGCATCGAACTTGAGCACCTCCTCTCGCCCAACCGCCTCAACTTTC
>JBDSGI010000327.1:0-7297 GCA_039919035.1 Opitutaceae bacterium | reverse complement strand
CGGCGCGAGCATTGCCGCTGGAGAAATGGCTTTACGCGCTGAGTGTGCCCGATGTGGGCGAGAGCACGGCGCGCGAATTGGCGAAACGGCACCGCAGCTTCGCGGAGCTGGTGGATTCGGCGCTGCTCCGCGCAGTGCTGAAGAAAGCCGAGCTGGCAGAGCGGCGCGAACGGGAGGCGCCGGCCTCCCGCAGAAATCCCGCGAAGACCGACGAGGAAAAGGCGCGCCGGAAGGAATTGTGCGCGCAACTCGACACCGAGATCGCCGCGCTCGACGCGGGACCGCTTGCTGGTGTGCCGTCGGACATCGGGCCGGCGGTGGCGGCGAGCACTCGGGAGTTTTTTGCGAGCGAGCACGGCCAGCGGTTACTGGCGAAGTTGCGCGCCCTCGGCATCGACCCGCAGGGCGCAGTCGCGGCGGCGGGCGCGTTTACTGGCAAGACCTTCGTGCTCACCGGCACGCTGCCGACGCTGAAACGCGAAGAGGCCGAGCAAAAAATCCTCGCCGCTGGCGGCAAAGTGAGCGGCAGCGTTAGCAAGAGGACGAGCTACGTCCTCGCTGGCGCCGACGCGGGCTCAAAATTGGAAAAAGCCCAGACTCTCGGCGTGCCGGTGATCGACGAGGCCGAGTTTCTGACGCTGCTCGGCGGTGTGTAACGCGACCGTTCAGAAACCCCGCTTCTGGAGCTGGGCGCTCAGTTCCTGCATGAAGGCTTGGGCGTCCGCGGGGGCGGGGCGATAGCCTTCTTGGCTGACTTGGGTGAAACCGGGGCGACCGTATTGGTCGACGACCCATTTGCCCGTGACGCCGTCGCTGAACGTCACGGTGCCGCTGGCCATGGCGCCGGGGATGACGGTGATGGCGTCGACGCCGACAATGACGGACGATGCGCCGGCGGGGGGCGGTTCTTCGAGGTCGTCTTCGTCGAGCGGCTCGGGCCCGTCGGAGGGTAGTTCATCGGCGGCGGCGGCATCGTCCTTGGCGAGGCCGAGCTTTTCCTTGGCCTTGTCGAAGAAGCCCTTCTTCTCCGGTGGCGCGCTCCGGGGCGCCGGAGCGGCGGGGGTCTTGGTGACGTCGCTGGCGTCAACTTTGGGAGCGGGGTCCTTGAGTTCGAGATTCAGGTCGTCGACGAGGAAACGCACGTCGCGGTAGGTGAGCGTAATTTGAAATTGCTCCAGCAGCTTTTTCTGGACGGCGGAAAGATTGTCCCCGGCGGCGACCCAAGCGGCGACGGCGGTTTTCTGGGCGGGAGTGAGAGACATGGTGGAAGAGTTGAGAGTTGTTAGCTGACTGACGGCAAAGCAAGACGCCGAATGACGGTCGAGCGTTTGGATTTTCGACGCTCAACACTCAACCCTCAACGATCAACCACGGTCGCCGCTCACTTCGAGAGCTGCGCTTTCAAGAACTCCACGCTGCTGCGGGTGGTGGCGTCCTGTTCGCACATGTTGTCCACGGCCTTGCAGGCGTGGATGACAGTGCCGTGGTCGCGACCGCCGAAGAGGTCGCCGATTTCCTGAAGGGAGTGCTTCGTGAGCGTGCGGGCGAGATACATCGCGATCTGGCGGGGGATGGCGATGTTGTTGGGCCGGCGCTTGCTGGTCATGTCGCTGTGCCGAATCTGGAAGTGGTCGGCGACGCGCTTCTGAATCGTCTCGATGGTGAGGATGTTTTGCGCCTGCTCCATGAGCACGTCGTGCAGGAGGCGTTCGGCGGTGGCGAGGTCGAGGGGTTTGCTGGTGAGCGCGGAGTAGCTGGAGACCTTGAGCAATGCGCCCTCGAGGCGGCGGATGTTCTTGGTGATGTTCTGCGCGATGAAATTGAGAATGGGCTCGGGCAGCTGGCAGTTGAGCGTCTGGGCCTTGGTGCGCAGGATGGCGAGGCGGGTTTCAAAGTCGGGCGCCTGGATGTCGGCGGGCAGGCCCCACTCGAAGCGCGAAACGAGGCGGGATTCGAGTTTTGCAATTTCGCTGGCGCGGCGGTCGCTGGTGAGGACGACCTGTTTGCCGGACTCGAAGAGGTCGTTGAACGTGTGGAAGAACTCTTCCTGGATGCGTTCCTTGCCGGCGAGAAACTGCACGTCGTCGATGAGCAGGATGTCGACGTGCCGGTAACGCTGGCGGAACTTGGTGAGGGCGTTCTCCTGCAGGGCTTGGATGAACTCGTTGGTGAACTTCTCGGTCGAGAGATAGGCCACGCGCGCATCCGGGTTGTGGCGGAGGACGGTGTGCCCGATGGCGTGCATCAGGTGGGTCTTGCCGAGGCCAGTCTCGCCGTAGAGAAAGAGCGGATTGTAGGCTTGGGCGGGAGCCTGCGCGACCGCCATCGAGGCGGCGTGAGCCATCTGGTTGTTGGAGCCAACGACGAAGGTCTCGAAGGTATTGCGGGGATTGAGCGTGCCGGCGGCGGGCCCGCGTTCGTCGTAGCGGGTGGTGCGCTTGGCCGTAGCGGCGCGGGGCTTCGCGGCGGCGGTGGATTCGGGCTGGGCCGCGCGGCTGCCCGGGGCGGCAAGGCCGTTGCGAGAGGACTCGGTCTTGCGCAGGGTGACATTTACCATCCGGCCGGCCGTGAGGCGAAGCCGCTGCGTGATTAGGTCGAGATAGTTGTCGTGGATCCAGATCGCAGCGAAGTCGTTGGGCACGCCGAGCGTGATCGAGTCGGTCGTGGCTTCCAGACACACCACCGGCTCGAACCACATCTGGAAAACATCTTCGGGGAAGAGCGACTTGAAGTCGCATTTCACCGTTTCCCATAGGCTGGGGGTGAGGGTCGGATAGGACATGGACGAACGTTGGAAGGCAGGTTTATTCACACTGCGCCGGCCGGGTCGTTTTCCGTCATGTCACAATCGGCGTTCCTGCGTCGTCGCACGGCAAAAATTTTAGGTCGGGCCACCGACGGAGGGGGGCAAAGATTGCTGGTTTGCAAGTGATTGGTAGCCTGAGGGTAGTGGCTGGCGTTGCGGCAAGTGGGGCGGGAACGGGAAACTGACATGGGAAAGAACGATCCGAGGGCGGCTCAGAAGTGGACGAGGGCGCAGTAACTGTGAACCAAAAAACCATTTCAAGGCGAAGTTTCCCACAACTTGTTCACATCGGGTTTGAGCATAAGTTTTTCGCTTTTTTCGTTGCCACGCCTCATCGGAATCAGGCCGCCGGCCACGTCCGCTGAATTTCGTAACTCTCGCAGTCTTACGTCGCGGAAGAAGTGGCTTCGGAAGCCACCTTCAGGGGGTGAGGCTCGCCGCATTACGGAAAACAGCGTGCCGTTTCCGAATACGACACGCCCGCCGGTTACCTCGCCGGGACCTCGGGCTCTACCCACTTGCCATGCTCCCGGATGAGCGCGACGAGGCGAGCGTCGGCCTCGGCCTCGGGAATGTTGTATTGGACGCAGTTTTTCCCGACGTAGAGATTAATTTTTCCCGGTGCGCCACCGACGTAGCCGAAGTCCGCGTCGGCCATTTCGCCGGGGCCGTTGACGATGCAGCCCATGATCGCCAGCTTCACGCCCTTGAGGTGTCCGGTCTGCGCCCGGATGCGCTGCGTGGTGGATTGCAGATCGAAAAGCGTGCGGCCGCAACTCGGGCACGCGACAAACTCGGTTTTCGAAATCCGCGCCCCCGCGCCCTGGAGGACATTGTAGGCGAGTTTCGTCGCCCGCGTGAGATCAGTCTCGGTCTCGATGCTTATCAGATCGCCGATGCCGTCGCACAGCAAACTGCCGGAGAGAAACGAAGCTTCGATCAGCTTCGAGAGAAAGCTGGAATCACCCCGCACGGCGCTCGCGGCGGTGTTGCGAATCCAAATCGGCGCCCGCGAGCCCGCGGTGCGCAGCACCTCGACGAGCGCGCGGTGGCGGCCAACACTGTGGTGCAACGACGTGGTTGAGGAGACCTCGGCCGCGAGGGAGAAAATCAACGCCTCATCGCCCAGGGTGCGCAACGTCGGCACGAGGGCGGACGCGGCGTCTGGGCTGAATTCGCAGGCTAGAAAGTGCCCGTGCCCGCGGACCAGTTCCGCGAAACGCGTCAGCGCGGCATCGTCGCCCGCGGCGAACGCGCGCACGAGCGCAAGACGTCCGCGAGAGAGGGCGAGCAGTGGTTGGAGAATGTCCGGCGTGAGCGATGGCGACAGCTCGAGGGCAAGAAAACTCACTGGCAGCGCGGTCGTGGCGGTGACCCCGCAGAGTGCCGCGAGATCGCCGGTGTTTGCGATGGGCACGAGGAGTCCTTCGGCCGGCGTGTCTTTCATTTTCGGCGACGCGAGTTCGATCGCGGCGGCGGTAAGCGCGGCCACAGCCGCTACACGCACGATTACGCGCGGCGGTTGCTCGGGACCGATTGTGCAGGTCTCGGACAATACCAGCGTGGTCGTCGCGCGTCGGTTGAAATGATACGGGTCGACCGCGTCGGTTTCGGTCGGATTTTTTTCTGGGTTCGGCCGCCAAAGGCTCATCGCCTTGTCGGCAATGGCGCGAGCCACGGGTATTTCGTAAACGCTGTCCTCGGTGAGGGAGACGCGGATGGTGTCGCCCAAGCCGTCAAGCAACAGCGAGCCGATGCCGATGGCGCTTTTGATCCGGCCGTCCTCGCCGTCGCCCGCCTCGGTCACGCCGAGATGCAGCGGGTAGTGCATGTTCTCCTGCGCCATCCGCTGCACCAGCAGCCGGTAGGCTTGGATCATTACCTTGGGGTTCGACGCCTTCATCGAGAGGATGAGCGCGCGGTAGGAATGCGACTCGGCGATGCGGAGAAACTCCAGCGCGCTTTCGACCATGCCGAGCGGCGTGTCGCCATAGCGGTTCATGATCCGATCGCTGAGCGAGCCGTGGTTGGTGCCGATGCGCATCGCGCGGCCGAGTTCCTTGCAGCGTTTCACCAGCGGGGAAAACGAATCGTGCAGCCGCTGCAGCTCCGCCTCGTAGGCGGCGTCCGAATATTCGCGCACCGCGAATTTCTTTTTGTCCGCGTAGTTGCCGGGGTTGACGCGGATCTTCTCCACATGCTCGACCGCCTCCATCGCCGCGCTGGGCAGGAAATGGATGTCCGCCACGAGCGGAATATCGGCAAAACCAGCCGCACTGAACTGCGCGCGAATTTCCGCCAGGCACTTGGCCGCCGCCACGTTCGGCGCGGTGATGCGCACGATTTCGCAGCCGACCTCGGCGAGCGCGATCGACTGCTTCACGGTCGCGGCGATGTCCTGCGTGTCGCTCGTCGTCATCGATTGCAATCGGAGCGGGTGAGCACCACCGACGCCGACGCGGCCGACGTTTACTTCGACGGTGCGGCGACGGACGGTTTGGAAACGCGAGACGCAGTAGGACATTGATGAAAGTCTCAATGACGCGCGCCCTCGCGGGAATGGCAAACCCGCTTTGGCCGTTACCGGCCGGCCAGCGCCGGCGAATTATTTCACGGACTTGGCCGGGGCGGCTGGCTCCGGGCGGTTTTCCCGCATCATCCGCGGCACGTCGGAAAAGATCGTCACGTAGGCGACCATGGAGAGCAGCAGCACGAAGAAGACGCTTTGGGCCGCCATGATGAAATTGACCGGCAACGCGCGACCGCGCAGGCGCCCGAGGGTGGCGAAGAGCATTTGCCCGCCGTCAAGCACCGGGAGCGGCAGCAGATTGAAGATCGCCAGATTCACGTTGAGGAGAATTGTGATCATAAAGACGGCGCGCAGGCCGACCTCGGCGGCACTGTGGAGCACTCGGGCGATGCCGACGGGGCCGGACATCTTGTTGAGTCCGATGTCGGAGTTCGGGCTGAGGAGGCTCTTAAAGGTTCGCAGCGTCCAGCGTGCGACATCCGCGATCTGCTCGTGGGGCGGGACGTGGATGATCTGGTAGCCAGTGGTCAGCGTGAGGCCCAGCACGTCGCCGGCCTTGGCCCCGGTTCGCGGAGGAATTGTCAGCTTTTCCTCATGGCCGTCGCGACGCACGGTAGCCGCAATCGGGCGCGCGCTAGCGGCGTCGAGATTGGCCCGAAACGCGGCGTCGCTCAGAATCATCGCGTCGTCCAGCAGCAGAATTTCGTCCTTGGGTTTGAAACCCGCGGCAGCGCCTACGGAACCGTGGGGAACCGACTGGACGATGAGTTCGAAGCCAGGCGAGATGCCGACTTTCCGGATTTTCTCCTCAGTCGCGAGCTGCGGATGGACGGTGATTTCAAGCGGCTTACCGTTGCGCTCAACGCCGAACACGACCTCCGGATTGCCCGCGGCGCTGCGGCCGGAGCCGAGCACGAGGGAGTTTTGCACGTCGCTCCAGTTGTCTACCTCGTCACCGTCGATGGTGCGAATCACATCGCCGATGCGCAGGCCCGCCACGAGGGCTGGGCTGGGCACCTTGGTTTTGTCGGGCAGCTCGAGCGTTGACGTGATGTAGCCGATTCGGGTCGTCGCCTGATCGCTGCTGGCGGGTTGGCCCATGATCCAAACGACGGTCGCGAGCAGGAAGGCGAAGATGACGTTGAAGGTCGCGCCCGCCACAAACACGATCATCTTGGTCGCGTAGCTGACAGGCGGGAGTTTCGTGACATCCGTGGTGCTCTCACCCTCGGCCGCGCCGAGGTCGGCGAGCTGAGGGAGCAGCACGTAGCCGCCGAGCGGAAACCAGGCGAGCCGGTATTCGACGCCATCCTTGCCCCGCCACGACCAGATTGGCGGACCGAACCCGATGGAAAACCGCTCGACCACCGCACCGCGCGCACGGGCGGCGAGAAAGTGCCCCAGCTCATGGACGAAAATCGATCCACCGAAAAAGAGGACGACGAGAAAGATCGACCAGAGGTTGGACGCCAGAGATTGCAGGAGATCGGCCACGAGGATTGGCAGGTTTAGGAGGAGAGCGTTGAGAGGTGAGCGGCCGCGAGGCGGCGCGTTTCGGCGTCGATGCTCAAGACAGTGGGCAGGTCGTTGGGTTCAAAAATGGGAATAGTCCTGAGAACGTGCTCAACGACGCGCGGAATCGCAAGGAAGGGAATTTTCCCCGCGAGGAAGGCGGCCACGGCCACTTCGTTCGCGGCGTTGTAGATCGCCGGGGCCACGCCGCCGGCAACCATGGTTTCCCGGGCCAGTCGCAACATTGGAAAGCGACCCTCGTCGACCGGGCGAAATTCCAGCCCGAGCAGGCGGGTGAAATCGAGCGCGGCCTCGACGCCGGGCGCGCGCGCGGGATGCAGCAGCGCGTGCTGGATCGGAAACGTCATCGAGGGGGGGCTGAGTTGCGCGAGCATCGCGCCGTCGGTGAACTCCACGAGGCAGTGGACGATGCTCTGCGGGTGGAGCAC
>JBDSGI010000326.1:0-4008 GCA_039919035.1 Opitutaceae bacterium | reverse complement strand
AACAAAGAAACGGAGACGGTCATTGACTCTGCCCCGCCAAGGCCAACGGTTCCGCGTTCGTCGTCCGGGGTGTAGCTTAGCCTGGTAGAGCGCCTGGTTTGGGACCAGGAGGTCGCAGGTTCGAATCCTGTCGCCCCGACCACGAACAGAGGGGCTTTCGCCCCGGTGCGGTCGTTGAATATATGGGTTCGCCTTGCGCCCTCCGGTTTCCTCGCTCCGCAGACCGCAGCGCACGGCCAGCGCCAGACGTGATCCTTCCCAGCCGGCGGCGAAAGCTACGAAGCCAAGCCGAAAGAAACCCGCTTACTTTTTCCCCGGCAATTCCAGCTTCAAACCAGGAGTGGCCGCGTCATCTTTTTTCTCACTCGCCGGAGCGGCGGGTGCGGCTGGCGCCGGCGGCAGCATGGCGCGCAGCGCAAAGGCGCGCTGCATCCAAGAGCCCATCGGCTCGATCGCGGTGACTTGGTCGATGAATTTTTGCGCGTCGCCGGCGTTGCCGGCTTCCACCGCGAGACTCGCGAGATGGTAGGTCGCCTCGGCGCGCGCCGACTTAGCCTGGGCGGTGTCGTCCGCGATCGCCTTCAAGTCGGTGATCGCCTCGGCAGTCTTGCCCGCCTGCACCTTGGCGAGCGCACGGCCCATTTTGGCGCGCACCGCCAGGGGACCGGTTTTCAAACTGGCGGCCGCCTTGTCGTAAGCCGTGATCGCATCGGCGGATTTGCCCGCGGCGTAAGCCTCGTCCGCGATGCGCAATTGCGCGATCCCGCCGAGTGAGTGGCCCTCGTGCGCCGCGCTGAACGCCTTCAATTGCTCCGTGGTCGTGGCCGCCGCATAGGCCTTTTCCACTTCCAGCTCCTTTTGCCCGGCCATGTAATCCCACAGGCCCTTGCCCGCGATGGCGACCACGATAACTACACAGAGGGCGATCACCGCCGTGCGGTTGTTTTTCCAGAACAGGTTTACCTTGTCCTCAAACGTGACCGCAGTTGTCGCATCGACGGCCACGAGGTTACGGTCGTCACCAGCGGGTTTCGGAGCGGAGGGAGTGGCGGGCGTGGGCATGGCGAGAGGGATTGGGCTTTGGAACCGGAGACGAGAACAAATGCCCACCCAACTGTCCATGCCGGAAAGCGAGTGGGGCCATTCTGGTCAAAACAGCGGCGCGTTGTTCTTCGGATCGTTCAGCAGCGCCTCGAAGCGGGGTTCGCTGCGGAGTTTCGCGATGTCGGCGAAGCCGCGGAATGGGGGCGACGGTGGAGGCCGCAGGTGCTCCACATACCGGGCGACTTGCGCGATTGCGCGATCCTCGTCACCCGTCACCGCATAAACCCCTCCCAGCCACATGCGGCGATCCTGGACATCAGTTCGGTGGCTTGGCGTGCAAAACCCCACGCCGGCATGCGATCGCGTTCGTCGGCTCGCGCCATTCGGCCAGCCGACCCTCGATCAGGGCGAGCAGCAGGCTGCAGCCCGTGAACGCACCGCTACGCACGGTCACGAGCCAGCCCGCACGGCGTCAGAGCAGTTCGAGCCGCAGCTTGATGTCGGATTTCTCCCACGCGGGCGCAAACTCGCGCTCGACCATCGCGGCGGCATCGACCTTGCCCTGTTTGCGCAGCGCCTGCGCGAAGCCGAAGAGCGACCAGCCGTTGCGCGGGAATTCCTCGAGGTCGGCGCGGAACTCAGTCTCCGCCTCGGCCGCCCGGCCGAGTTTCAACAACGCACCCCCTAGCGTCTGTCGCGTCGGATAAATCCAAAACGCCGGTTCCATATACGGCAGGGCGTGCTCGGCCTCGACCGCTTGGCGTAGCGCGGCGACCTGCCCCTCGTGCTGGCCGCGGGCCTGGGCGACACCGGCCCGCGCGAGATGCTGCGCCACGACGAGCACCTGGTTCGCCGGGAAAAACGGGCTGTCGACCGACTTCACCGCTGCGCTGGCCGCGAGTTCCTCCAGCGCCTTCGCTTCTATTTCCGTGGCGGTCGCGTCGCCTTGCGCCGCGAAAGCCCGCGCTCGCGCAAACCGCCAGACCGCGCGATCGAACGGCGCATTCACCGCCGGTTCGGGCGTCGCGAGCACTTTGTCCCACTGGCCGAAACGCAGGTGCGTGACGACCGGCAGCCACGTGAGCCGCGGTTTCTCAACGACGTTGGTGCCGCAGAGCGTGGACGAGGCATACGACGCGACCTGCTTCGCGGCCTCGAGGCTCCGCTCCGCGCGCCCCTGAAACATCAGCGCATACCAGAGAAAGTGCATATTGTGCGGATAATAGGCACCCGGATAATAACCCTGCACCTGACACGATGCGATGTAGCTGCGATCCGCCTTGGCCGCCTCTTCGTTCGCCTCGACGGCGTCCTGATACTGGCCCACGCGAAGGTAAATGTGCGACGGCATGTGGACCAGGTGCCCGGCCGCAGGCGCATACCGCCGCAACCGCGCCGCACTCGGCAGTCCGCGCGCCGGCTCCGAGCCCGCCTCGATGAGGTGAATGTAGAGGTGATTCGCCCCCGGATGCTCGGGCGCGCGCGCCATGACTTTCTCGATCATCCGCAGTGCCTCGGCGGCCTCGGGTTTCGGCGTGCGTTTGTCCGCCTGCCAGTAGTCCCACGGCGTCGTGTTCATCCAGGCATCGACGAAAAACACCGTCGCATCGTGATCGTCGGGAAACGTCTCCGCCACGCGACGCATCGCGGCGGCGAATGACTTGTCGAGCGCCGCGCGGTCGTGCTTCGCGCCCGGCGCGACGTAGCGCGCCGCGAGCGCCTCGATGTAGGCGCGCTCGCGCGCGCCGGCCTTCGCCTTGAGCGCCTGCGCCCTTTGCAGGGCATTCCACGCGAGCGGCACGGCTTCGTCGCCCATCGGCCCATTGATGTGCGGACCGTGCGCGAAGGCCTCGCCCCAGGACGCCATGGCGCAGTCCGGATCGAGCGCCGCCGCGGCGCGAAACGAGCGGATCGCCTCCTTGTGGTTGAAGTTGAAGAGCAGCATCATCCCCTGGTCAAAATAACGCTGCGCCTCCGCGGAGCGCGTGGTGACCGGGTGATGATGGCGACCGATGCCGTCGAAGAGCGGCGCCGGGGATTTTTCCGCCTGGGCGGCCGTGGCCGACGCAAGCCCGATAAATGAGGACGAGGCCAACGCTGCGACAATTGCAGTCGCGCCGCGGATCAGAAGCTCACGGGAGTCCGATGAGTTCATGGCGAGTATTTGTATTATGAGCAGCTCCACCGGTGGGTTGGTCCCCGGCGGCAGCCTGAAGTTTTCGGGGTGAATTGCTCCGGGCCGAAGCAAATGCTCCGGCCCGGTTTTGTCGAGGTCGTTCAGCGCACCTCGTAAATTTCCGTCAGCGCGACGCCCCCGACGAGCGGGACGGCCGCGAGGAGAAGAAGGAAAACGAAGGAATGACGATTCATGCGCTGCGATGTTGGTGCCGCACGTTTTGAGTGGCCGGCGCGGCGTGGGCTGGCTCGGGTGAGCCGGAAACCACGTCGGCGGGTTGCGAGCAACTCGTCGACGTGGTGCATCGTTTCATCACGAACCGCCCCGTTCGGCCATACGACAGCCAGGGGACGACCGTGGCTGATTTGTTACGTCACGTCGCCCACCGCGGCGCTTTTCTCCTCTGGCAATCGCGCGGCGCAGTGGGCTCCGATCGTGCGCGGGATGTGGGCCGAACGGCCCATTCTCCCACGCCCGCTTTTTCAACATCATCACGCAAGCCATCCGTCCTGACCTGTCATCGACCCAGACCAGCAGCCCGTTCCACTTTGGTGCCCGCCGCGTCTCCTCCTCCGGCCTGCGCGCTCTCGCGGAGGTGCTGCCCTCGCTCTATTCGGAAACCGAACTGAGGGAGCTACCGCGCGCCTTTGCCGATGCGCTCGTGCAGCTCGTGCCGGGCGAATCGCACGGCGTCGTCGTGCACGATCGCGGCCAGGGAAAACGTTTCTGGCATTTGCGGCCCGCAGCGCCGGAGCACGAAGCGCTCGTGCCCGTGTTCTTCGCCAATT
>JBDSGI010000325.1:0-3776 GCA_039919035.1 Opitutaceae bacterium | reverse complement strand
CTCGTCCGCCGTGGTGTCGGGAAACGCCGCGCGGGTGACTTCGGCGGTGCCGACCACGGCCTTGGTCGTCATGCTTTCATAGAAGAGCACGCGGTCGCCGGGCTTCATCGTGTTGAGGTGGATGCGGGCGGCGTAGTTGCGGACCCCCGTCCACGCGGTCTTGCCGTCGCGAACGAGGTCGGTCCACGCGTAGGCGTCGGGTTCTGATTTCACGAGCCAGTATTGCGTTGTCATGCGGCGGGCGGTTTGGTGCGCTGCACCGAAATGGAACCGTCCGAGGCTGAAAAGCTAAAAGCCCGTCGTGTGCAGCGATTGCTGTATTGGTTGACGGCCGTGATGGTCGGCGTGCCGGTAATCATCGTCGTGCTGCAAACGTTCCGCTGAGCCCGCCGCTTACTCTCATGGACAAAACCCTTTTGCCGCTCCGCCTGGTATTCGTCGCGCTGTGCGCGGCCGCCGGCTGGCTCGTGTGTTACTCGATTACGGATTGGGATCGCTATCGCGCGGTGGCGGTGGCGGTGGGGCTTTGTATCGGCCTGCTGGTCGTGCTCGTGGACGTGATGCTGAAGGGCTTTTCGCTGCGCGGACTTTCGGCGGTCACCCTCGGCATCGCGGTGGGCACCATTGTCGCGCACATGATCGGGTCCTCACCTCTGCTGGAACATGGCGACAAAAGCATGATCGATCTCGTGCGCCTGGCACTTTTTCTAGTCTGTCCCTATCTCGCGATCGTGATCGCGCTGCGGGGGAAGGATGAGTTCAACCTCGTAATCCCTTACGTGCGATTCGTGCCGCAGGAGGTCGATGCCGCGCTGGTCGTGCTCGACACCAGCGCGTTGATCGACGGCCGCATCGCGCGGGTGTATGAAGCGGGTTTTCTGAATGCGACGCTGGTAATTCCTAGGTTCGTTTTGGATGATCTCCGGCATGTTGCCGACTCGCCCGATCCGCAGAGACAGGCGCGCGGTCGCCGGGGGTTCGAGGTGTTGAACGAGCTGCGCAAGCTCAAGCACGTCGAGATTCGGGTGCCCGAGAGCGACGTGACCAAACGCGAGGACATGGATGCGAAGCTGGTGTTTCTCGCGCAGTCGATGCGCGCCAAGCTGCTTTCCACCGACTATAATCTCGCGAAGCTCGCGGAGTTTCACGGGGTCGCGTGGCTCAACCTGAATGCCCTCGGAAAAGCACTGCGTCCGGAATTAATGCTGGGTGAGCGCCTGGAGGTGGACCTGATGAAAGCCGGCAAGGAAGAAGGGCAGGCCATCGGCTTTCTTGAGGACGGATCCATGGTCGTGGTGACGGGAGCGCGCGCCCACATCGGCCACCGCATTCACGCTGAGATCACAAGCGTCCTGCCGACGGCGGGCGGCAAGATGATCTTCGCGCGACACTTGGGGAACGTGGAGTAGCCGGGGAACGTGGAGTAGCCGCGCGGTGCACCACGGGGCTTCTCCGCAGTGGAAAAAAATTGGTGTTTACTTGGCTGCCTTCATTTCCCAATACCTCACGTCCCATTTTGGGCCGGTAGCTCAGTTGATAGAGCGCGTCGTTCGCAACGACGAGGTCGTCGGTTTGATCCCGATCCGGTCCACCACTTTTCGAAAATGTTGGGCAATGCAGCCGACAGTGCCCTTATGACGGGAATTGTTGGTCGTTGTGGACGGAGGATTAACGCGTTGTTTGCCGGAGATTGGCGTTTGTTGCGAGAAAATCACGCAGAGGTGTCTGGTGCATTGGCCCCCGCTTTGCTACGTTGGCGAGCGTATAGGGGGTTAGCCATACTCCGATTATCAAACCATGAGCACATCAAAAAATACCAAGTCGAAAGCCGTGAAGTCGCCCGCCCCAGCGACAAAACCTGTAACGTCAAAACTTGTTGCGCCGAAACCGACGGTGACGGTGACGAAAAAAATTGTCGCTGCGGCGCCCGTCGCCGTGACGCCTTCTGGGGGCGGCAAAGCCAAGGCGGCTCCCGCGCCGAAGCCGGTCGCGAGCAAGCCCGTGCGCACGACCGTTAGCGCGCAGGTCAATGTGGGTTTTGGCAACGCCCTTTTCATCCGCGGCGAGGGCGCTGGCCTGAGTTGGGAGGAGGGCGTCGCGATGGAATGCGTGAGCGCCACGCTCTGGCGTATCGTGCTGCCGGAATCGGCCCATGGGCACACCTTCAAGTTTTTGGTGAACGATCTTTCGTGGAGCGTTGGTGCGGATTTCAAGGCCGCCAGCGGGGCCAGCGTCACGCTTTCGCCGGAGTTCTAAACCACAGGCTGAGTCGCGGGCGTTTCTCGCGCCGGGGGGTCCGGGTTGAGCGCCAGAAGACGGTCGCGCAGTCGCGCCAAGGCGGCATCGCGATCGGCGAGTTGCGCGGCTGCGATTACTTCGCAACGCATGCGCACGCGGGAAAAAGGTTTTGGCAGGTAAAACCGATCCCAGCTCCGCAGTTGCCAAGCAGAGTGAAATTCCGCGCCAATCAATAGCAGAGGCGCATGCGTCCGCCGCGCCACGATCACGCCGCCGGGTTTTAGATCGTAGCGTGGCCCGCGCGGCCCGTCTGGCGTGATCCCGATGTCGTGACCCGCGCGCAGCGTTTCGACGAGGGCGCTCGCCGCCTCGCGTCCGAGCCGGCTGCTGGAGCCGCGCACGGTGGCGAGGCCGACGAGGGAAAAAAACGCGGAGAGCCACGCGCCATCCTGGCTGGCACTCACGAGGGCGTAGGCCGGACGCCCACCGCGATAGCGACGCACGATCTCGGCCGCGAGAAAGAGGCGGTTGTGCCAGAGCACGATCGCGACCGGCAGATCTTTTTTCGTGTAGGCGGCCAGGTCTTCCGGCGTGGTGTCGAAGCGGAGGCTGCGGCCCCAAAGCTTGAGCAGGATTCCGAAGGGCCACAGGACGACGCGCCGCCAACCTTTGACCTCGTGCACGGACGCGGCACGCGCAGGCGCCGCGGCAGCGGGTGGGTTGGGATTTTCGGGCGAAGCGTGCAGGGGGAGCGTTGTCGTCGAAACGCCGCCGCCCGCCAAGCGAAACCCTTCGCGGGAGAGTGCCCCGTTGACCTGCCGTGGAATCATCGGCACCTACCGCAGATGCCCGTCGAACTGCCGCTTTGTCCGCATCTGCCCGTGCCCCGTGCGGGACTCGACTGGCGGGCGCTGCACGGGTTTCGTGCAGCGGATCGCGGGGGAGCTTTCTACTTTGCTTGCCTCGAATACGGCCACGCGCTGTGGCAGCGCGGCTATTCCGCACGCGCGTTGCTCTGCCTCGACCGCGCGTTCGGTGCCAATTTGACGGGCAGGGAACCGGAACTGCTGGTCCAGCCGCTGCCGTATGCCGCCATGGCGTGGCTCATCGCCGCGACACCGCCGGATGTTTTTCTCGGCAATCCACGGGTTCATTTTCAACACTATGCCGATCGGATGAATGAACCTCGCCGCGAGCTCCGGCGCTGGCGGGCATGGGCCTGCTGGGCATTGGCCCGCGCGGTGCGGCCTGAGTTCCCGGGTGATCCGAAGCACCGCGTCGTGGAGCCTACAGTGGCTGAAATTTGCGGGGCCTTGCGGACGCACGGTTTGCGGGATGAGGCGGATCTCTTTCGGACGGTGCTCGAGAGTGTGGGGAAGGCGTCGATCAGTCCGGGCGATTAAAAAAGAGAGCACCGCCATGCCACTTTGAGCGGTGGTTTTAGGCAAGCGATCCTGCTTGCCGCCAAATTCGCAGATTCATATCCCACAGCATCGTCGTTTCGGCGCACGCGGTGGTAGCTCAGCTGGATAGAGCAG
>JBDSGI010000324.1:0-4181 GCA_039919035.1 Opitutaceae bacterium | reverse complement strand
GCCCGGGCCGGCCGAGCAGCCGCGCGAGCGGGCCCTTGAGATCGCGGTCGAAGACTGAGGCGGCGAGCGTTCGCGCGGCGGCAATCGCCGGGCCCGTGGCGGCGGGATCGGTGGCGTCGGCCTCGATTAGGACGGTCGGGCGTTCGCCGCGCAGCAGTCGCCGCGAGAAGTCTTCCGGGATGTTGACCACGAATTGGACTTCGCCGAGCTCGATCAGCCGCGCGGCCTCGGCTTCACTCTCCGTTTCGCGCACAATCTGGAAATATTCGCTCTGCCGTAGCGCGGTGACGAGCGAGCGGGCGAAAGGTCCGTGGTCGGCGATCCGGAGCGCGGTCGGGAGGTGCCGCGGATCGGAGTTAATCGCGTAGCCAAACAGCATGAGCTGCATCAGCGGAATGCCGACCATCATGCCGAAGGTCACGCGGTCGCGCCGCATCTGAATGAATTCCTTCAGCACGATCGCCCAGAGGCGGTGAAAGGTGAAGCGTCTCATCGGCTGTAGGGCGTCTGACTTGCAGACGCCTTCGTGGAGGGTTCGCGCGGTGGCGTCAGCCAGACTAACGCTCTAAAGGAAAACGCGCTCACGAGAAATTATCCTTCACGGCGTCCATCAGCCCGATGAAAACGTCTTCGAGGCCCGCGCTGGTTTTCGTCCAGTTATGTTGCGGGTCGCGCAAGGCGGCGATCGTGGCATCGAGTTTTTCGGCGTGGCGCCCGCTGACGTGGATCGTGTTGCCGAAGGCGACGACCTGCTCCACGCCGGCCTCGCCGCGCAGCGTCTCAGCGATGCGGCGGACGTTGGGCCCGGTGACGGTCCAGGTGGTGAGCTGGGCGGAGGCGATGACCTCGGCGACGGTGCCGCGAGTGAGGAGCGTGCCGTAGGCGAGATAGGCGATGCGGTCGCAGCGCTCGGCTTCGTCCATGTAGTGGGTGGTGATGAGAACGGTAAGGCCGTCGGCGGCGAGCTGATGAATCTCCTCCCAGAAATCGCGTCGGGCCTTGGGATCGACGCCGGCGGTGGGCTCGTCGAGCAGGAGAAGTTTGGGCTCGTGGATGAGCGATGCGGCGAGGGCGAGGCGCTGTTTCCAGCCGCCGGAAAGTTCGCCGGCGAGCTGGTGGCTGCGGTTGGTGAGGTGGAGCCGCTCCAGGCTGCGTTGCACGGCTTTGGCACGCTGCGGCACCGCGTAGATGCGTGCGATGAAATCCAGATTTTCCCGGATGCTCAGATCCTCGTAGTAGCTGAAGCGCTGCGTCATGTAGCCGACGTGGCGTTTGATGGCGGCTTGTTGGGTGAGGACATCGTAGCCGAGGCAGGTGCCACGGCCGGCGTCGGGCGTGAGCAGGCCGCAGAGCATGCGGATGAACGTAGTCTTGCCCGAGCCGTTGGGACCGAGAAAGCCGTAGATTTCGCCACGTCGCACCTGGAGGTCGATCCCGTTGACGACCGTCTTGTCGCCGAAGCGCTTGGTCACGCCGGCCACATCGATCACCAAGTCAGCCGTGGGCGCGGGGTCTGGCATCAGGGGGAGGCGAGGGTGACATCGACCGGCTGGCCGGGATGGAGATCGCGCGCGACGGCGGGATCGAGCGCGGCCTCGACCATGAAGACGAGTTTCGCGCGATTGTCTCGGTTGTAGAGGATGGGTGGGGTGAACTCCGGGCGGGTGGAGAGATAGTTCACGCGCGCCTCGAGCGGCGTCGCGCGGCCGGTGAAGGCCACCCGCACGCGGTCGCCGGCCTTGAGCGTGGCGAAATTCGCCTCGGACAGAAAGAACCGGACCTTTAGGTTTTCCGGCGGCAGCAGCGCGACGATGGGCGTGCCGGCGGGCACGAACTCCCCTTCGCGATACAGCGTGTCATGCACGAAGGCGGCCTGGGGCGCGGCTTGGGTCTTCTGCGCGACCGCCCAGTCGGCTCGTTCGCGAGCGGCGGCGGCGGCGGCGACATCCGCAACGGCTGCGGCGATCACATCCGGGCGGCCGCCGAGGCGCGCCGTGGCGAGCTGGGCCGCAGGTTCCTCGATTGCGCGGGTGTTGCGCTCGTGGGTCAGACGCGCGCGGTCAACGTCGGCGGCGGCTATGACCTTGGCCTTGAACAGTTCCTCCTGCCGGGTGAGATCGGATTTCGAGAGTTCGGCGGTCGCGCGCGCCTGCTCGACGCGGGCTTCGAGCGCGGCGAGTTCGCTGGGCCGCGAACCCTTTCGGAGATCGTCGAGGCGGGCTTGGGCGGAGCGCAACCGGTCGGCAGCTTCGCGCCGGGCGGCGAGCTCGCTCGCGACCTCAAGCGCGAAGAGCGGTGCGCCCGCCTCCACGCGTGTGCCGCGCCGCACGGCCAGTTGATCGAGCCGGCCCCCGAGGGGCGCGGAGACATAAACGAACTCGCCCTCGAGGTAGCCCTGCCAGCCGGCGGATTCGCGCCGGGCGCAACCGCCGCAGGCCAGCCAAAGCGCGAGAAAGAATGCGGCATGACGCATGTCCGCGTTGTGCCACCTGCGGCGGCGCGGTCCAAGAGCGAAAACAAAGGAATGCGCGCGGCCGCGTGGGCCTGGCTCGCGCCGCGCCGCTTGACGCAACTTGCGCGCCTCCCAAGTGTCTTCACGAGTCATGAGCCCGCGCGCCACGTTGTTTCGTTGGATGTTTGCCTTGGCGGCGGCTGCCTGCGCGGCGAGAGGCGCAGAGGTGCGGCTTTCGAGCAAGTCGCCTTTCGCCCCCCCGGGGGCAGCCGGGGCCGCGGCTCCCACGGCCAACGCTCCACTGGAGTTTGTGGGCTACTATGAAGACAAGGCCGGACGCTTGTTTCGCGTGCGTGACGCCGCGACCAAGAAAGGCGTCTGGCTCAGGCTCAACGAACGCAGCGACGAGCCCAGTTTATTAGTGAAGGAGCACGACGAAGATCAGCACACGTTGACGGTCGAACATCAGGGCCGCGTGCTCACCCTGGCCGCGAAGGAGGCGAAGATTGCCTCGTCGGGTCCGCCGATGCCGGTGGGAATGCCGCCGGCCCCGCTGCCGAGCAACGTCCCGGCCGCGGTGACGCAGGCCGTCGTGCTCAATCCCACTCCCGCCGATGAGAAGGCACGGCTCGATTCCGTCGCCGCCGAAGTGGCGCGGCGCCGCGCCCTGCGGGTCATGGCGGAGCAAAATGTCAACCAGCCTGCGGCCTCATCACCTCCGGCGCCGGCGGGCCCGACTCCGATGCCTGCGCCCGGGAGCCGTCCGCGGTAGAAAAAAATTTCGTGCGTGATCCGTGGAGGCGCTTACCGTGCGCCTGCCATGTCCGTCGCCACACCATCGCCGACCAACGCCACCGGGTTGGCGAATGGCGTGCTCGTGCGTCGGCTCTTCGGCCTCGCGTGGCGCTACCGGTTGCACTGTCTCCAAGTGCTCGTGATCCAACTCGTGCTCCTCACGATGGGGATCGGCGGCCTGACGCTGACCGGCATCGGCATCGACTACATCAAGCAGCAGGTCGCCGGCACGCCGCTCTCCGCGAACGCCCTGCACCTCAGCCTGCCCACCGGCTGGCCCTATTGGCAGGTGCTGGCGCTGCTCGCCGCGCTCATTCTCCTGCTCGCGGGCGGGCGCGCTCTCCTCAACTACACCTATGCCGTTTCGGTCAATCGCCTGGTGCAGCAGCGGCTCGTCGTCGATCTGCGCGGCGAGGTTTACGACAAGCTGCAGCGGCTGAGCTTCCGTTTCTTCGACGCCAACACCACCAGCTCGATTATCACGCGCGTCACGAGCGATGTGCAGAGCGTCCGGATGTTTGTCGATCAGGTGCTGTTCCAAGGCGTGATCATGGCGATCTCGCTCACGGTTTATTTGGTTTACATGCTGAGCCTGAGCCCGGCCCTCACACTCGCCTGCCTCGCGACGACGCCGCTGCTATGGGCGCTGTCCGCGTGGCACACCCGTCGCACCCAGCCGGAATACGCCCAGAACCGCACGCTCGTGGAAAAGATGGTGCAGACCTTTGTCGAGAGCTTGCAGGGCATCGCCGTGACAAAGGCCTTTGGCCGCGAAGCCGAGGATCGCGCGCGGTTCGACGCGGCCAGCCGCGAGGTGCTCAAACAGCAGCATCTCATCTTCTGGCGCGTGAGCCTGTTCTCTCCGGCGATCGGGTTTCTCACGCGCATCAACATGATGGTGCTGCTCGGCTACGGCGGCTGGCTGGTCGTGCAG
>JBDSGI010000323.1:0-2995 GCA_039919035.1 Opitutaceae bacterium | reverse complement strand
CCCGCCAACGCCCCGCAGCAGCCGATTATTCGCAGCCTCAACGGCAAACAGCAACTCGCGGTGGCGCTCACGACCGCAAATCTCGAGAAGCCCATCGCGTATTCCATCGTCTGGTGAATTTCCCCATGAAACGTCTTTCCCTTCTTATCCCAACGGCCTCTCGCCTTCCTGCTGTCATTGCGAGGAGCACCGCGACGAAGCAATCTAGCTGGATCTCAACGGCGCGCTTCGCGACCCGTGCGACGACGAAGGTGGCGGCCTTCGGCGTTTGGCTTGTCGCCGCCGCGTTCGCCGCCGAGCCGGTGGTGCGCGTGAACAATCCCTCCGCCGCCGAGCGTTTCGCGAAACCCTCCGAGGAGCTCACGGCCCGTGAGGATATTTATTGGAAGCGCACCCCGCTCACCGTGCCCGACGACGTTGTGCTCGAGGTGAGCGGCATCACCCCGGTGCCCGGCAAACGCCTCCTCGTCACCACCCGCCGGGGCGAAATCTGGTGGGTCGACGGCGCCTACGGCACGAACCCGAAGCCGAAGTTCACGCTCTTCGCCTCCGGCCTGCACGAGCCGCTCGGCATCGTGGCCGCGCCGCTGCCGCGCAAGGGCTACTACGTCGCGCAACGCCAGGAGCTGACGCGCATCGAGGACACCGACGGCGACGACCGCGCGGATTTGTTTGAGACCGTCGCGAAAATTCCGATCTCCGGCAGCTATCACGAATACGCCTTCGGCCCCGTGCTCGCGCCGAACGGGAACCTGCGCGTGACACTCAATGTCGCGTTCGGCGCGGCCACGCAGTCGCCCGTGCCGTGGCGCGGCTGGATGGTCGAGATCACGCCCGACGGCCAGATGACGCCGATCGCGGCGGGCCTGCGCTCGCCGTGCGGGTTTGTGGTCACCTCAAAGGGCGACTGGTTCTTCTCCGAAAACCAAGGCGAGTGGGTCGGCTCCGGCCGCGTCACGCACGTCACGCCGGGAGATTTCGCCGGCCATCCAGCTGGGCTCACGTGGAGCAAAATGCCGGGCTCGCCCGTCCAACTCCGGCCCGACGACATCAAAGATTTCGATGAGCCGATGCACGAGGTCGCCAAGCGCATCCCCGGCCTGAAGCCGCCCGCCGTCTGGCTGCCGCACACCGTGCTCGGCATCTCCAACGCCGGCACGATCGAGGACCTCGGCGCCGGGAAATTCGGGCCCTATGGCAACCAGCTCTTCGTCGCCGATCAGGGCCAGAGCAAAATTTCGCGCGTCGCGTTGGAGCAGATCGACGGCGTGTGGCAGGGCATGGCCATCGCGTTTCGCGAGGGTTTTGAGACCGGCATCATCCGTCTCGCTCAGGGCGAGGATGGTGTGGTGTTCGCGGGGGAGACTGCCCGCGGGTGGGGATCCGTCGGCCCCGCGCAGCAGGGCATCGAGCGCCTCGCGTGGACCGGCCAGACGCCGTTCGAAATCAAGGAAGTCCGCGCGCAGGCGGATGGTTTCACCCTGCACTTCACCACGCCCGTCGATCGCGCGACGGCGGAAAATCCCGCGAGCTACGCCGTCGCCGGATTCACCTATCTCTATCACAAGGCCTATGGCAGCGCGCCGGTCAACCGCCTCGCCTGTCCCGTGCGCAAGATCGTGGTCGCGGCTGACGGCCTGAGCGTGCGGCTCGCCGTCGGCTGCCTGCGCGAAGGCTACATCCATGAAATCAAGGGCCCCGGACTCCGCGCTAAAGACGGCACCGAGACGCTGCTGCACCCGACGGCTTTCTACACGATGAACCGCATCCCGCGCACCGCCCGCATCATTCCAATCGATCCCAAGGATGCCGAGCTGTGTGTGCCGCCCACCATCGCGGCCGATTTGGGCAACTCGCCGAAGCACCCGACCAAGGCCGGCTCCGATTGGATCAATGACGAGGGCGATAAACAAATTCTCCTCGGCACGCAGCCTGGCCTCAAATTCGACACCACGCTACTCACCGTGAAAGCCGGCGCCCGCGTGCGGCTCATTTTCCGCAACACCGACGACATGCTACACAACTTCGTGCTCACCCAGCCCGGCCGAGGTCAGGCCATCGGCGAAGCCTCGATGGCCCTCGGCATCGAAGGCGCGGCCAAGCACTACGTGCCCGATTCCCCCGACGTAATCGTCCACACCCAGCTCACGCTCCCGGAAACGAGCGACACAATCTTCTTCACCGCGCCCACCAAGCCCGGTGACTACGACTATGTCTGCACCTTTCCCGGCCACTCGCAGCTGATGAAGGGTATTCTGCGGGTGGAGTGATCTGCGGCTGGCATTGTCCCACCTCATGTCGGCCCTACTTTCTCCGCTCCCCGCCGAGCCCCGCCCCGGCCGCTACCGCCACTACAAAGGTAACGAGTATCGCGTCCACCATCTCGCCCGCCACTCGGAAACGCAGGAGGTGCTTGTCGTTTACCAACTGCTCTACGGCGACCACAGCTTTTGGGTCCGCCCCGCCTTGATGTTTTCCGAGATCGTCACCCTCGCCGACGGCACCCGCACGCCGCGTTTCGCGCTGATGCCCACAGACTGAGCGGCCGACCGCCTCGACGGCAGGAGCGAGCGCCGCCATCCACCCCACCCTTTCACGGCTCCCACCCGGAGCAGTCACCTCGCCTATTCTCCATGACTATTGTCCACCCGCTCCTGCGACTCGTCTTCGTGACGTGCCTTTGCCTCGCCCACGGCGTCCGTGCGCAAGCTCCCGCGACCGGCTCCATCACCGGCCGGGTGCAAAACGCCGCGACCGGCGACTACCTCAACAATGCCCGCGTCGCCGTCAAAGGCACCGCGCTCACAACGCTCACCGAAGAAGGTGGATTTTTCCGCATCGTGGGCGTGCCGGTCGGCCCCGCGTCGCTGCGCGTTTCCTTCAACGGCCTCGACGATCGCGAAGTTGCGCTGACCGTTACCGACGGCCAGACGGCCACGGCTGATGTCCGCCTCACTCGCAAATCCCGTTCCGGCGACTCGGCCGAGGCGATCCA
>JBDSGI010000322.1:0-2850 GCA_039919035.1 Opitutaceae bacterium | reverse complement strand
GCGATGCCGTTGCGGGCGGCGGTGTCGGAGGGGAACCACTGCGATCCCTTGGTGATGGAGACCATGTTGGCGGAAAAGGCGGGGTTCAGAGGGCCGGTGGGTGTGCGCCCGCGGCCGGTTTCGACGTTCCAGGCGCGCATGAGGCGGACCGGCACGGAGGCGGTGTTGGAGTCGAACATCATGCCGGGTTGGGCGAACCATTCGCCGGGCGCGCGCAGCAGGTCGCGATCGATGGAGTTGAAATCCACGTTGGCCGGATCGTGCGTGATCTTCTTGAAGACAGGATCCCACCAGCGCGTGAGCACATCGCGCGGCGAATTGCCGCGGGGCCGGTTGGCGTCAATGGCGGCCTGTTCGAAGCTCGCGCGGAGATTCGCGTTGGCGAACGGCCTGGCTCGCACGGCAAGGAAGGCGCGCCGGTTCCGCTCAAAGGCGAAGTCCTGTTCGAATTTCTCCTCGCCAAAGACGGCGGCGAAGCGAAACCCGAGGCGCGGGGTCAGCGTGCGATCCACCTCGAGCACGGAACGCGTCGTGCCAAACGAGGCGGCGTTGAATTCCACCGACGAGGTGCTCCGGCGCAGCTGCGGCTGGATGGTTTGGTTGTTGATGATGCCACCCGGGCTGCCGAGGCCGAAGAGCGTGGCATTCGGGCCGCGGTTCACCTCGACGCGCTCCGTGTTGTAGCTGTCAAAGGTGATGGTCGTGGGAAAGTAGTCGCGCGTAAGATCGGCCGAGGCGAGACCGCGAATGCGGGTGTTGTTCTGCGGATTGCGAAAGGGAACGTGTTCCACCACCTCCGCGCCAAAGTTGGCCGCCGAGAAGTTGCCGCCCATGCCACCGACTTCCGTGTTGCCGGTGTAAACCAGGAGGCCTTTGGCGTCGGTGGCATTGACGTCGGCGAGAAATTCTTTCGTCGAAACGGTGATGGAGTTGGCGAGGTCCTTCAGGTCGGACTTGATGCGCGTGCCGGCCAGAGAAGAGGTCGCGACATAACCTTGATCCTTCTCGCTGGTGACCGTGAACGGATTGAGCACCAGGGGATCCTCGGCTTTGACCCCGGCGGTCGTCGGGGCGGTTTGACCCATGCTCGGGTCAACCAGGAACGTGAGCCAGCCGGCGAGGAGGGCGAGTAGCGTGGGGTGAGGGGAATTTTTCGTCATGGTGGTGTGGGTCGGTTTTAGCTAAGCGAAAGTTTTCTTCCCGTCGGCCGTCAACGGTAGCGCGGCCTGCTTTCAGGGCGGCGTTACGCACCACTGTGAAGAGAAAACCAGCGGGCTTGTTTGGAACGGGGCATCGGGGCGAGGCGCGGACGATTCCGCAGCGGAAAACGCCCCTTACATCTGACTGCGGTGCCCGGGTGTCCAGTGTGTTCTCCCGCAATCCGGTGGAGGGATATCTTTCCAAAAACGACCCGCTCACAGCCGCAATCGCGATCGTTGCGTCATTAAGAGCACGCCTGGGAATGCGCGCGCTTTCGGAGGAAGTGCGCGACTGGAGCCAACTCGTGCCTCGCGAGGATCAATCCGCGCGAGGCGGAGCTGAGATTGGCAGGTGAACGCTGACCCGTTTCCCTCTAGGCGGAAATCCCTCCCCCGCCATCGGCTTGTTCCAGTGTACACAGGCGCAGTCGAGGTGTCGGTAGCCCGCGCGAATCGCCTGCTGCACGAGCGACGGCGTCTCCGGCTTTGGCATTTTCCAGAAACCGAGACCGACGGCAGGAAAATGTCCGCCATCGGCGAGCGTGAGCGCGGGAGGAAGAAAGGCGGGAGCGTCGGACATCACGTGGGAGTAAACGCGCGCCGCGCGCGGCGTCACGGCGGAAGTGCGGCGCGAAGGCGATCGGACGCATCTCAGTTTCTTGGCGGTCGAGAAACGGCGACAGGAGTGTCACCGATCCGGATCGGTGGCACTCCTGCCGCCGGCGGAGCCATGGCTACAGCCGGCTGCGCCGGCAAGGAATTGAGCTGCGCCCCCTGGCAATCAACTCCGCAAAATCTGCGGCAAATGATCGAAGTGAGTGTCGGATGTGCAGAGGACGGCGTTGTGTTGGACGACGAGAGCCGCAATCCAAAGATCGTTCGTCGGAATCGCCGCGCCTTTTTGCCGCAGCTGTAGGTAAAGCTGCGCGTAATGATGGGTGGTTTGTTCGTCCGGCAGCAGAACAGAGACGCGTGAACTACCAAGAAAACGCTGGAGGCTGCGCACGTTCGCCGAAGCTTGGTTGCCCGCGGCAAAACCGGCGCGAAGCTCGCCCAACACGAAGAGCGGCAGACAAAGGCGGCGGCCCGCGCGGACAACTTGGACGCGGGCCGGAGCCCCGCGCATGATGTCGCTTTAGGCGTTCGTATCGAGCGCGACGTTCATTTCCACGCTTCGGGATCCACGCGGCTCGAAGTCGGCCACCGCCCGATCAAAATCCGGGTCTTCCTGCCAAGTGCCAACAAGACCATCGAGGTCGGTGTGCTGAACCGGACGGGCGTCGAGTTCGAAGCCGCGGGCGAGCGCCTCGACCGCGACCGTATTCAGACTCTTCGCCTCCTGTCGGGCCCGCCGCCGGAGTGCGCGGTCAATCACCTTGGGAACGGCGCGGAGGGTGTATTGCGTGCTCATCGTGCAGGCACTGATGGCAGATCATGCAGGCACGGCAACTTTCTTGTAACTCCAAAATCAACGGTCGCGCACGGCGTCACGGCGGAAGTGAGGCGGACGCCGGCCATCCCATTTAATCTTTTTAATGGATAACCAGGTCGAAATCTATTTCGCGGATTTGAGGAAGCGCTGCCCGTCGTCGTGATCGCCCACGAATTCGAACGACAGACAGTCGTCGCATTCCCGGAAAATGAGTCGTCG
>JBDSGI010000321.1:0-4830 GCA_039919035.1 Opitutaceae bacterium | reverse complement strand
GCTTCCGGCCTGGAGATTTGCCACGAGCGCGCCCAATTCATTGATGCGCTGCTCCGCCGCCTGTTCGAACACGCGATGCTTACCTATCCGGAGAAGCACGGCGTCGCGCCCGCACCCGTGGCCTTGGTTGCGCTCGGCGGCTACGGCCGGGGCGAACTCTCGCCGTGGAGCGACGTGGACCTCATGTTCCTGTTCGCGACGAAGACGAAGCCGGCGGAGGCCAAGCCGTTGCAGGAACATCTCACGGCCGAGATTCTCTACATTCTCTGGGATTGCGGTCTCAAGGTCGGGCACGCCACGCGCACGATTGACGAGGCATTTGCCGAGGCGCGGAAGGACATGCAGTCCAAGACCTCAATGCTGGAGGCACGGTTCATCGTGGGTTCGGAAAAACTCTACGACACCTTCGCCCAAGCCTATCGCAGCTACTACGCGACCGAGCAACCCAAAGAATACATTGCCGTCCGCATCGAGGATCAGGCGAGCCGGCGCGCCAAGTATGGCCACACCGTCTTCAACCAGGAACCCGACATCAAGAACGGCGTCGGCGGCCTCCGCGATTTTCAGAACGCCGGCTGGATGGCCCGGGTGAAGCTCGACATCACCCGCATCGACGAGCTCGCCGCGCAAAACTACCTGCGCGCCGATGACCTCGCGGCCTTCCAGCGCGGCTACGATTTCCTCCTGCGCGTCCGCAACGATCTCCACTTCATGAGTCCGCGCGCGACCGATGTCATGAACCTCGACCAGCAGCCGCGCATCGCGGAAAACCTCGGCTACACCGAGGCCGAGATGCTCGCGCGCGTGGAGCACTTCATGCAGGACTACTATCGCGCCGCGCAGACGATTTTCCGCGTCTCCCGGCTCGTCGAAGATCGCCTTGCCCTCGGCCTCAGCCGGAATGCCAAGGGCAACAAACTCTCCTTCCGCGAGAGCCTCCTCGCTTCCCGGCTCACCCGCACCAAGCGCCTCGATGGCTTTGTGCTCCGCGGTCGCGAGCTAGCCGCCGAGTCCCCGGAAGTTTTCCGCCAGGATCCGGTGCGGCTCATTCGCGTCTTCCGCCACCTCCAGACCTTAGAGGCTACGCTCGACTTCCATCTCACTGACCTTATCCGCGATTCGCTTCCCCTGCTCACCCCGGAGGTCGTGCAATCGACCGATGCCAACGTGAGTTTTCGCGCCATCCTGTCGGAAGCCGGGGCGGTTCACCCCATCTTGGCCAAGATGCATGAACTCGCCGTGCTCGGTCTCTTCATCCCCGAGTTCGACGCCCTCACCTGCTTGGTCCAGCACGAGTATTACCACCGCTACACAGCGGACGTGCATACGCTCAACGCCATCCGCGAGCTGGACCGCGTTTATACCGAGGCCGAGCCAATCACCCTCAAGTATCGCGCGGCCCTGCACGAAACCACGGACACCTCACTGCTTTATCTCACTCTCCTCTTGCACGATATTGGCAAGGCCGAGGGCATTCGTGGCCATGCCGACAGCGGCGTGCGGCTCGCCGGACCGCTCTTGGACCGTTTCGGGGTCTCCGCCCCCGACCGCGCACTCATTCTCTTTGTCATCGAAAACCATCTCGCGATGGCACGGTTCTGGCAGAAGCGGGACGTAGATGATCCCTCCACTGCGGCCGCTTTCGCCGAACTTGTGGGCGACGCCGAGCGCCTGCGGTTTCTCTACGTCCACACGTTTTGCGACGCCCGCGGCACCGCGATGGATCTTTGGAATAGCTACAAGGACACGTTGCACACGTCGCTTTACCGCTCCACCTTCGAGCGCCTGAAGCATGGTGCCGCCGTCGATGCCCGCCTCGAAGAAAAGAAAAACATGACCCAACAGGAGCTCATCGCCAAGACAATCCCCGGGATCAGCGCGGATGAAATCACCGCCCATTTCAGCCTGCTCCCGGATCGCTACTTCATCCATACGGACTCCACCGAGATCGCGCTGCACATCCAGATGGTGAATCGCCTCCTGAAGTCGATCACCACCGCCGACTCGGTCGGCTCGCTCCGGCCTGTGATTGACTGGAAGGATGACCTCAATCGCTCGCTCACGGTCGTCAATGTCGTCACTTGGGATCGCGCCGGGCTCTTCTACAAGCTCGCCGGAGCCTTTAGTGTCGCCGGCCTGAGCATCCTCGGGTCCAAGGTCATTTCGCGCAACGACCACATCGCCATCGACACGTTCTACGTCGTCGAGCCCGGCCGCGGCCCGGTGCAAAGCGCCAGCGCCCAGCAGAAATTTGCCAGCGTCATCGAGGAGGCACTCGTCGCCAACCGCGACCTGCTGCCCGACATCATGGCGCAGGCCAAAAAAATCGCCGCGACCCGCTACCTCTCGACCGCAACGGGCGAATCGCTGCAAAGCTCCTTCCCTCCGACCGTCGACGTCTATCCCGAGCTCTCCCTTCAGCGCACCATCGTCGAGGTGCAGGCCCGCGACCAGATTGGCCTGCTCTACCGCCTGGCAAAGACGATTTCGGATCATAATTTCGACATCACCTTCGCCCGCATCGGCACCGAGCGCGGCGTGGCCATCGACACCTTTCACATCGAAGCCGCCAACCATGAGCCGGTGGAAACCCCCGAGCGACTCCAAGTTTTGCGCGCCGCGTTGAGCGAGCTGATCACGCCGGCGCCGGCGGCGGCGAGCGCCTGAAGTAGTTTGAGGCAGGCCCATCGCACGACTTAGGTGGAAATTCTGGCCATCGCCGGCCCGGCCGCCAACCATCGCGGCGTGTCCAGCCTTCCGGCCTCGCCCGCTCCTCGCGCGCTTAATGCGCTTCATCGCATCGCCTCGCTCGCCGTGCGGACCGACGACCCGCGCACCGCGATGCGCGAGCTGCTCGAGCTGCTGATCGCGACATTTCAGGCCGACGCCGGCTCGATCGGACTGCTCAGCCCGGACACCGGCGCGCTTGAAACCGAAATCCAGATCGGATCGTCCCCCGGCGACTCCACCCAGGGCCTGCAGCTCGGACATGGTGTCACCGGGTGGTGCGTGCTCAACCGTCGGTCGCTGCTGGTGCCGGATGTGACCGTGGAGCCGCGTTACATCGCCGTGCGACCCACCGCCCGCTGCGAAATGGCCGCGCCCATTCAGCAGGGTGAGCACGTCATGGGGGTGATCGATCTTGAAAGCGATCGGATGGGCGGGTTTGACCCCGCCGACCTGACCCTGTTGGAGCACCTCGCCGCCGAGGCCGCGCCCGCGCTGCAACGCCTCTGGGAGTTGAGCCATCTGCGCAACAAGGCCCGCCAGCTCGAATCGCTCATCACCGCGGGGCAGTCGATTGTCACGAAATTCGAACCGCAGGAGCTATTCGACACCCTCACCAGCGAAGCGCGGCGGATGATGCAGGCCCGCGCGTGCGGCCTCTATCTGCACGAAGCCGCCAAGGGCACGGTGCGCTGCGCCGCCCTCGCCCACGAATTCGACACCCCCCAGCCGGTGGGCGAGATCGACGCCGAGGGCTGCCTCGTGGCGTCGTCAATTCGCACGCGTCGGCAGGTGTGGTTTGCGGACATCCAGTCCCCCGAGTTTCGCGAGCTGCATGATCTGCCGGCCGACCCGGCGCTGCGGTCGGTGCTCGCGAGTCCGATGATTTCGGCCGGTGAGGTGCTGGGGGTGGTCGTCATTTTCACCGACCGCGTGCATCGCTTCGACAACGACGAGAAGCGACTGTGCGCCGCGCTGGCCAGCCTCGGCACCGTCGCCCTCGAAAACGCCCGGCTTTACGCACGGGTTTTCCAAAGCGAAGAAGTGCTCCGCAAAAACGAGCGCCTCACCACCCTCGGACTTCTCGCCGCCGAGATCGCCCACGAGATCCGCAATCCGCTCACCGTGCTCAAGCTGCTGCACGGCGGCCTCGGCCTGGATTTCCCCGAAAATGATCCGCGGCGCACCGACGTGCGCGTCATCGGCGAAAAGCTCGACCAACTCGAGGCAATCGTCACCCGCGTGCTCGGCTTCGCGCAGGCGCCCTCCAGCCTGCATTCGCGCTGGGCGCTCGCCGATATCGTCGCGGACACGCTCGTGCTCGTGCGCCTCAAGCTTACGCAAAGCAAGGTCACGGTGGAGTTGCACGCCCCGGCGGAGTCGCTGTTCGTCGAGGCTCACAAGGGTCAAATTCAGCAGGTGGTGCTCAACCTCCTGATCAACGCCACGCATGCCATGCCCGAGGGGGGAAAAATCTTGGTCACTCTCACCAAAGAAATGCGTTCCGGCGCCGCCCTCGCCCACATCGACCTCACCGACACCGGCACCGGCGTCGATCCGGCCATTCGCGAGCGCATCTTCGATTCGTTTCTTTCCGGCCGGCCGGACGGCACCGGCCTCGGCCTCGCGATCGCCAAGCGAATCCTCGTCAGCCATCACGGCGACATCACGCTCCGCGACACGGGCCCGGGCGGCACGACGATGCGAATGACGCTACCCCTCGCCCGATGAGCACCCACGCCAAGGAGCGCCAGAAGCGCACCCTCCTCGCCCTCGCCATTCTGCTGATCATCGGCGGCGCGGTGGTGCTGCTCGTCTTGCAACGCATGCCCCTCCCGCTGCGCATTGTCGTCGGGCTAGGAGACATCGTCGCCGGCGCCGGCCTGCTGCTGCTCGTGCACCAGAAATTTCGCTAGGCGCAGGCTCACCGCTCCCGCCCGTGATCGTGGCGGCGAGCAGGCTCGCGCCCTACGTCGGCATGGTAGAGCCTTAGCTTGCTGAGGCCTCGCTCGCGCCAACGCCGACGGAAAACTCCCGGCCTACCTCGTCGCCGGCTGCAGCTTGAGGTCCACCATCAGGTCCGCCGCCAAGCGCTCCAGATCG
>JBDSGI010000320.1:0-13940 GCA_039919035.1 Opitutaceae bacterium | reverse complement strand
ACGAGAGCATGTCGAGCGGCACGTAGCAGCATTGACTGCGGATCCCGGGTCCGCCGCAGAGGGCCGCACAAGCTACCGTTGGATGGATTTGCAGTTTCCGGGGAAAACAAATCTATCCTCCCTCGCTCCCCAACCCCATGCCCCGTTTATTTCCCCCTGCGCCGTGGAAAGCGCTTTTGCTTTCCGCGTTCCTTCCCTTCTCCGCGCTGCGCGCCGCAACCTTCACCCACAATTTCAACCCGCTCGCGACCGACACACCTAACGGCGCGATCAACACGTCGCTCGCGCTCGGCGGCGGCCTGCTGAACGGCGCGGCGGCGAACGCCACGCTGATTTCCAATCGGAAGGACACCAACGGCGCCGGCACGATCAACGTGGGCATCGTGAAAACAGGCGTCGGCTCCAGCAGCGCCACGGCCCTGCGGCTGGCGGACAAGGCGACGGGCAGTGCCACCGCCGCGCTCGTGCTACCCGTGCTCGATCCGAATGCGGTCGTCACGGAATTCACCGTCACCCTGAAGCTGCTCATGGATCGTGTCGCCGGCGCGGTGCCGGCAGATGGGTTTAACATCAGCTTCGGCCCGGGCCTGAGCGGTGTGGGCGGCGCGGGCGGGCACGTCGCGGCCTACGGGCTCGTGGTGAATTTCGACACCTACCAAAACTCCACCGCCGATCCGCGGAGCATCGAGGTCTTCGCGGACGCCAACAGCGCGGGCAACTACCTGGCGTCGATTTTCCCCAATCGCGATTTCACCTATGATCAGACGTTCCGCACCGTGACGCTGCACTGGGATGCGGTGAACGGCCTCGACCTCACCTACGACGGCGTCGCGATCTTCACGCACCTGCCCACGCCCGGCTTTATCCCGACGGTGGGCTGCAACGTCGCGCTGAACGCCGCCACCGGCGGCCTGAACCAGGACGTGTTCATCGACGACCTCTCGATCACCACCGTCACGAACCCGGTGGCGCCGATCGCGACCAACGGCGTCGTGATCGCGGAAATCATGGCGGACAACGCGTCGGGCCTCGAGGACGAGGATCTCGACCGGCCCGACTGGATCGATCTCTACAACGGCACGGCGGCGGCCGTGAACATCTCCGGGTGGCGGCTGAGCTACGCCAGTGCGGCTGCAACACCACAGCCCGACTACACGCTCCCCGACCTGACGCTCCCCGCCTACGGCCATCAGATCATTTTCGCCTCGGGCAAGAACCGGTTCACCAACGTGCGGCCGCACGCCAACTTCACGCTGCAAAAAGAGGGCGGCACGCTGACGTTGCTCCCGGCCAGCGGCACGCCGGCCGTGCACACGCTCGCCTACGGGCCGCAGCAGGAGGATGTTTCCTTCGGCGGCTTCGGCGCGGCGCCGGGATATTTGGAGTTCGCCACGCCCGGGGCCACCAACCGCAGCCGTCAGACCGCGGGGCGGCGCGTGGCGGCACCGATTTTCTTCAAGCCCGACATCCTACCGCTGACCGATCAACCGAGTGCTGTCATCACCACGGGCATTTCGCTTGGCATCCAGCTTCCCCCCGGTGCTCCCGCGGGCGCGGAAATCCGCTACACGCTCAACACCGCGGAGCCCACCGAGACCTCGACGCTCTACACCGGGCCGCTCGCGATCACGGCCGGCACGTGCGTGAAGGCGAAGAGCTTCGCGCCGGGCTTCCTGCCCTCCAAGACGGGCAACCGCGCGTTCATCTGGCTCTCCAACGCCGCCGACACCAGCGCCACCGCGCTCATCAACGTGGCGAACAACTACAATGCCTCCGGGCAGCCCTTCAGCAGCCCGTTGCCGGTGCTCGTGCTCGATAGCTACCTCCGCAACGTCGATGGTCTCACGAACCCGGCCGGCTTGCGCCCGTATCGGTTTTCCCAGCTCGCGGTGTATGACGTGAAGCCCGGCACGAATCGCGCGAGTCTCGCCAATGCCCCCGACCAGATGCTGCGCGCGGGCACACACGTCCGCGGCGAGAGCTCGTCCGGCCAGCCGCAACGGCCTTACGCGCTGGAGCTGT
The DNA here is from genome assembly GCA_039919035.1 of Opitutaceae bacterium. Taxonomy (GTDB): domain Bacteria; phylum Verrucomicrobiota; class Verrucomicrobiia; order Opitutales; family Opitutaceae; genus ER46. The sequence goes on along the minus strand of JBDSGI010000320.1, from coordinate 11,918 downwards.
GGAAGGAGGATGAGGACGATGACCGCAACGAACCGCTCCTCGGGATGCCCAGCCATAGCGACTGGATCCTCATGAGCCTCTATCTGGACAAGTCGCTCATGCGAAATTATCTCATGCAGCAGGCGATGCTGGATGCCAACGGCCCCGGCTCCGGCGTGCGCTGCCGTTTCGTCGAAGTATTTTTCAACCAAGGCAACGGCACGGTGGACTACGGCGACTACCGCGGCGTTTACCTGCTCATGGAAAAAGTCTCCCGCGGCAAAGAGCGCGTCGATGTGGCCAAGCTCAACGACAGCATGAGCGCGCCCGAGCTCACGAGCGGCGGTTTCATTTTCAAAAACGACAAGCTGCCCTACGACTACAAGATCAACGCCACCTCCAACGCCACCGTGCCCGGCTCGAGCCGCGACTACGACATCTTCCATCCCGAGCCCGTGACCGTGACGCAGGCCAACGCCCTCGTGGGCTGGCTCAACCGCATGACCACCGCGCTCGCCGCGCCCGACTTCAACGTCCCCGCCAGCCCCAACTACTACGGCCGCTGGCTGCACGAGCGCAGCTTCATCGACAAGACCCTTTGGATTGAACTCTGCAAGGAGGTCGATGCCTACACGTTCAGCTCCTACTTCTCCAAGGATCGCAACGGCCCCATGACAGCATTTCCGCTGTGGGATATCGATCGCAGCCTTGGCAACGCGAACTACGCCAGCTCCCACACCTCCTTCGGCATGAAGTGGTGGTCCGTCGGCGCGAACTACACTTACTACACGCGGCTGCACCAAGACCCCGAGTTCAACGACCGCTATTGGAACCGGTGGACGGAGCTGCGCCGCTCGCATTTTTCCAAGGACACACTCTTCAACCGTATCGAGGGCGTCTATCGGCTCCTCACCGACGCTAGCACCGCCGACATCGTCAACGCCGCCACGGCTGCCACCATGGCAGTGCAGGTGCCCGCCGCGCGGCATTTCCGCCGGTTTCCGATCCTCGGCGTGAACACCAACACGAGCGGCCAAGCCGGCCAGGTGAACCGCACGACATGGCGCCACGAAGTGGACGCCCTCAAGTCGTGGCTCGCCGAGCGCCTCGACTGGATCGACGGCGCCGGACAGCCCATCAACAACACGACCCTCGCCGAGAGGCTCAAGCCCACCGACGTGATCGGCGTGCCGTCCGGCCAGCCCGCTTACGGCGGCAGCGTGCCGGTCGGTTTTCAATTCCGCCTCCACAACCCCAACCCCGCTGGCGGCACCACTTACTACACGATCGACGGCGCGGACCCGCGGCAAACGGGCGGCGCGCTCGACACCACCGCGCAGACCGCGACCCCGAGCACCGTGACGACCACCCCGATCCTCACTAGCGGGCAGACTTGGAAATGGCTGCTGCCCTCCGCCGCCCCGACTATCGACACCAGCGGCACCACGTGGATCGCCGAGACGTATCCCGACACCGCGTGGAGCAGCGGCCCCGCGCCGCTCGGCTACGGTGAGACCACGGGTCTCGCGACCAACATCTCGCCCGTCGCGCCCAACTACACCGCCTTCGACGCCGAGCCCGGTCCCGCTTTTTTCCGCACCACCTTCACCGCCTCAGGCACCGCCGCGCTTACCGGCGTGCAGTTTGAAATCATGGCCGACGACGGCGCCGGACAGCCCATCAATACCACGACCCTCGCCGAGCGGCTCAAGCCCACCGACGTGATCGGCTTGCCGTCCGGCCAGCCCGCTTTCGGCGGCAGCGTGCCGGCGGGATTTCAATTCCGCCTCCACAACCCCAATCCCGCCGGCGGAACGGTCCACTACACGATCGACGGCGCGGACCCGCGGCAGATCGGCGGCGCGCTCGAAGCCTCCGCGTTGATCGCGACCACGAGCACTGTGACATTGTCCACCATTCTCACCGGCGGGCAGTCCTGGAAATGGCTGCTGCCCTCCGCCGCCCCGGCCAATGATACCAGCGGTGCGCCGTGGATCGCCGAGACGTATGTCGACGCCGCGTGGAGCAGCGGCCCCGCGCCGCTCGGCTACGGCGAGGCCACGGGCCTCGCGACCAACATCTCCCCCGTCGCCCCCAACTACACCGCCTTCGACGCCGAGCCCGGTCCCGCCTATTTCCGCACGACCTTCACCGCCTCAGGCACCGCCGCGCTTACCGGCGTGCAGTTTGAAATCATGGCCGACGACGGCGCCGTGGTTTACCTCAACGGTGTCGAGGTCGCACGCGTGAATTTCCCGCTCGCGCCCACACCCGCGACCTACGGTCAGGAAGCCCTCGGCCCGATCGATCCCGGCAGCAACTACACGCCGCTTGAGACGATGTTCGTGGCCGTGCCGTTCGACCGGTCGAAACTGCGCGAGGGCGTCAACACGCTCGCCGTCGAGGTCCATCAGGCGATCTATTCTTTTCCCCCAAATCCAGGCAACGCCTATCCGCGAAACGATTTCTCCGATCTGCGCTTCGACCTGCGGATCGTCGGTCTCACCGCCTCGGGGCCGGGTCCGAGCCTCGCCCTGACCACGCCGGGCCCGCACACCCTGCGCACGCGCATCCGGAACGGCACCACATGGTCGCCGCTCACCGAGGCGACGTTCGTCGTGGAGTCCGCCCCTGCCAGCGCCGCCAACCTCGTCGTGAGCGAGCTACATTACCATCCGCCCGATCCCACGCCCGCCGAACTGGCGGCCGGACTCAACCAGGACAACGATTTCGAGTTCGTCGAGTTGCTGAACATCTCCCGCACCACGGCCCTCGATCTCAGCGGCGTGAAACTCGAGGACGCCGTCGCGTTTGATTTCTCCAACGCCGCCCCCGCCCTGCGCTACCTGCCGCCCGGCGGCCGCATTGTGATCGTGGAGAATCTCGCCGGCTTCGCCGCCCGGCAGCAGCCGGGGGCGCAATCCCCGGTGGCCGGCGCCTACGCCGGCAATTTCTCCAACAACAGCGAGCAGCTGATCGTCCGCGCCGCGAACGGCGCCCTCATCCGGCAGTTCACCTACCGCGATTCCTTCCCCTGGCCGACGGAGGCCGACGGCGACGGCTCCAGCCTCGTGCTCAACGATCCTTTCTCCAATCCCGACCACACGCTCGCGAGCAGCTGGCATGCGAGCGCCCCGGTCGCGCTTGCTCCGCCGGCCGCCGCACCGCCCGCGCCGACCGTCTCCACGCAGCCCAGCTCGCAATCCATTGTGTTCGGCGGGCGCGTCAGCCTCTCGGTCTCGGCCAGCGGCGCGGGCGCGCTGTGGTATCAGTGGTTCAAGGATGGCGCGCCCATCCCGGGCGCCACCCAGGCGACGCTGCAGTTGAGCGTCACCTCCCAGTCGAACTTCGGCAGCTATACGGCGCTCGTTGCCAACGGGGGCGGCTCCGTCACGAGCACGGCGGCGTCCGTCGGCGCCGTGAGTGCCGCCGCCCTTTCCAATCTGTCGGTGCGCGCGACCATGGCCGCCGCGCAGACACTCACCCTTGGCGCCGTCGTGGGCGGCGGCGCCAAAAACGTGCTAATCCGCGCCGCCGGCCCCGCGCTCAGCGCGTTCGGCCTGAGCGGCCTGCCCGATCCCAAGCTGGAGCTTTTCTCCGGCGGCAGCACGACGCCGCTGGCCACGAACGACGACTGGCCGGGCTCGCTCGCCAGCGTGTTTGCCTCGGTCGGTGCGTTTGGGTTTCCGAGTGACTCCAAGGATTCCGCGCTGAGCCAGTCTCTCTCGGGCGCCTTCACCGTCCGGGCCAGCGGAATCGGAGCGGGCGTCATCCTGGTCGAAGCTTATGATACCAGCGGCGGCATTTCGCCACGCCTGATCAACGTCTCCGCCCGCAACCAAGTGGGCACGGGCGAAGGTATCCTCATCGCGGGGTTCGCCATCGCCGGCACGGGGAGCAAGCAACTGCTGATTCGCGCCGTCGGTCCGACCTTGGGCATCTTCGGCGTTCCGCGCCCGCTGGCCGATCCCACGCTCCGCGTTATCGACAGCAAAGGCGCGACCGTCGGCAGTAACGACAACTGGGATGCCTCTCTCGCCGCCTTCTTCACTCAAGTCGGCGCCTTTCCCCTGCCAACCGGCAGCCGCGACGCCGCGCTGCTCGTCACCCTGCCCGCCGGCGCCACCTACACCGTCCAGGTGTCCGGCGTGGCCAACGCCATCGGAGAGGCCTTGGTCGAAATCTACGAAGTGTTCTGACGCAGTTTTGCCCCACTCAATATCTGGACCGCCACCCGCGTGGCTCAGAGCCCTAACTCCGCCCGCAGCTTCTTCGGCAGCTTCGCAACGACAAGATCGTAGCTCCGGCGGATCCGGCGCTCGAGTTCCGCGGCGGGGAGCGCCGCGAGGTCGCCAACGCGGACCCAGTGGCGTTTCGCGCAATACGGCGCCTGCGCGATGCCGTCGATGTCCGTAAGATCATCGAACTCCTCCGGCGTGCATTTGAAGACCACGCCGTCGATCGTCTCGGCATCGAGCGCGATGATCAGAAACATCTTGCCCGCGACCTTGAAGACGAGGCACTCGCCCCACTGCTTCACGACCGTGGTATGCGACAGGGAGAGCGCAAACTGACGCAGAGCGTGGAGGCGCATGGAGCAGACCGCTACGCACCCTCTTCCGTCGTATCCCTCGTGCGAACAAAATCGGGATGCCGCCGCTCATGGACCAGCGCCACGACGAACAGCGTCCCAGCCTCAATCTGGTAGTAAAGCAGATAGGGAAACGGCCGGCATTTGCGGCAGGGAAATCCATGCGGCCCGACGTGGTCGCCACCCTTCCACTTGATCACGACGCGCACCGTTTGGCACACCCGCTCGTGAAAATCGTCGCCCAGCCGCGGCGAAATTTCCGCGTAGCGCGTCTCGGCGTCCAGCAGGTCGCGCTTGAAGAGCGTGCTGAAAACAACCTTCACGCCTTCTCGCCGAAGACTTCCTCGAAGATGAGTCCGCGATCCTCACCCGACTTCAGATCGGCCAGTCGCGACTTGAGCATCGCTCGCAATTCGTCGTCGGATGGCCCCCCGAGCTTGAGACTGTCGAGGAGCAGCTTCGCCAGTTCATGCCGCTGATCCGGCGGCAGGGAGAGGGCCTCTTCGGCCAGGTAGGTGCTCGCGAGTGGCATGGCGGAAAACTATCGTGCACGCGCTGCGCCGCAAGAGAACTTCCTCGGCAACCGAGATCCGGGTCGCCGCCGCCCTCACATCCGATACGGCAGCGGATGCCGCGCGGTGAGCACCGCGACGCGCTGCTTCACGGTGTCGAGCGCGGCGGTCTCGCCCGGAGTGCCGATGGCGGCCAGCACGGTGTCGATGCAGCCGGCGATCTCGTCCATCTCGGGCTCGGTGAAACCGCGCGACGTGATCGCCGGGGTGCCGAGGCGGATGCCCGAGGCTTGGAACGGCGAGCGCGTCTCAAACGGCACGGTGTTCTTGTTGCAGGTGATGTGGGCGAGATCGAGGGTCTCCTGCGCCTTCTTCGCCGTGAGCTCAGGAAATTTCGTGCGCAGATCGATCATGAAGAGGTGGTTGTCGGTGCCGCCGGAGACGATCTTGTAGCCGCGCTTCAGGAACGCGGCGGCGAAGGCACGCGAGTTCTTCACGACCTGCTCCGAGTAGGTCTTGAACTCGGGCTTGAGACACTCGGCGAGGCACACGGCCTTGGCGGCGATGACGTGCATCAGCGGGCCACCCTGGCCACCAGGGAACATCGCGGAGTCGATCGCTTTCGCATGCGCCGCCTTGCAAAGGATCAAGCCGCCACGCGGGCCGCGCAGGGTCTTGTGGGTGGTCGTCGTGACGAAATCCGCGTGCGGCACCGGCGAGGGATGCACGCCGGCGGCCACGAGCCCCGCGATATGCGCGATGTCGGCGAAGAGATACGCGCCGACCGAGCGCGCGATCTCACCCATGCGGGCGAAATCGATCACGCGCGAATAGGCGCTGGCGCCGACGGTGATCATCTTGGGCTTCTCGCGCTGGGCGATGGCGGCCAGCTCGTCGTAGTCGATCAGCCCATCGGACTCACGCACGCCGTATTGCACGAAGCTGTATTGCTTGCCGGAGAAGTTGGCCGGGTTGCCGTGCGTGAGGTGACCCCCGTGACTCAGGTTCATGCCGAGGATTTTATCGCCGAGCTGGAGCACGGCGGTATAGACGGCGAAGTTGGCCTGCGAGCCGGAGTGCGGCTGCACGTTGGCGTGCTCGGCGCCGAAGAGTTTCTTCGCGCGCTCGATGGCGATATTCTCAACTTTGTCTACATGTTCGCAGCCGCCATACCAGCGCTTGGCCGGGTAGCCCTCGGCATACTTGTTGGTCAGGACGCTGCCCTGCGCCTCCATTACCGCGGGATAGGTGAAGTTTTCCGACGCGATCAGCTCGATGTGACTCTGCTGGCGGCCGAACTCCGCGGTGATGGCGGCGTAGATTTCGGGATCGAGGGTGCGGAGAGGAGCGGAGGTGAGGGACATCAGGATTTTCGATTTTGGATTCTCGATTTTCGATTGGGAGGACAGGCAGGAAGCCTCAGTTGAAATCGAAAATCGAGAATCGAAAATCAAAAATCACTTCGGCTTGCCCGCCATCAGCGTCTTAAGGTGCGCCACGAGGGAGGGGATGGCCTCGACCATCTCGTCGCGCGCCTGCTCGTAGTGCCGCAGCGGGCCGCCGAAGGGATCGGCGATTTCCTTTTCCGCGTTGCCCGCCAGGAACTCACGGAAAAGAAAAAGGTTTCTCGGCGGAGGCTCGGCTTGAATCTGAATCATCGACCGGTGCGACTCCGTCATGCCGACCACCGCCAGCGCACCATCGAGCATCCGCTGGGTCACCGGCTGGCTGCGGTGCCCCGCGATATCGAGCCCGACTTTTTTGAGCGCGAGCACGGAGTTCTCCGACACGAGATCGCCCTCGCTGCCGACCACGGAGGCTGAGACCACTTTAAGCGAACGCAGCGGCTCGGGCTGGGCGCGCAGCGCGTGTTGCAGCAACGCGGCCGCCATCGGGCTGCGGCAGATATTGGCGGTGCAAACGACGACGATGGTGCCGGGATCTGACACGGGGAGGGAAAGCGCACGAATTGACGCGAATAGCAAAGCCGGATTGCGCGTCGAGGCCGTCGAAGGGGGAAGCAGCGGACTAGAGGCGTTTCAGCGCCATGAGCGAACGATGCAGATGAACGGCCCGCTGAAGCGCTACGTCCACGGGTGGAGTCGTTCGCTTGGCGGAGGGGGCATCCGCCGGCATCTCCGACGGCATCGCCGGCAGATCGCGGGACTGACCCTTCGTCAGGCTCGCCTCATCGTTGCGGAGCTTTCCGGGATTGTCCGCCAGCAAGGCCTCGACCGCCGTGCCTTCCGTGAGCGCGTCAAACGCGCGGCGCTCGTCTTCCTTCGAAATCGTGACCGCGCTGTCGGGCCGCACCCGCGGCGAAGCCGCGCCGATGACGACGACTCCCCGCGCCGGAGCGTGGGCCGCGAGCGCCGAGCGCAGGGCCGGAGCCGTGTCATCGTTCATGAGCACAAAGACCGGCGCGCGCGGCGTCGCACGAAACTTCAACCACGCGGCAAACGCCGCCGCCGCAGCCGGCTCCGCGGCGGTATAGCGAAGATCGACCACCCACGCCTGGGCGTGATTGCCGGCGTCGGTCGGCAAATCGGCGGGAAGATTTTGCAGCCGCACGTAACCCAAGCCCTGTCCGAGATCGCGCTCAAGCGGAGCAGCGGGAGCGCCGGGGGCGATGAGAATGGAGAAAACGAAGGCGAGACGACGGATCATCGGCGGTTCAATTGGCGCGCGCCGATATCGCGGCGGAAATATTTCGCCACACACTTAATCTGGTCGCACACGGCATAGGCTTGGTCGGCGGCGGCGCGCAGCGTGGGGGCGACCGCGGTCACTCCGAGCACGCGGCCGCCGCTCATCACAAATTCTCCGGCCGCATTCCTCGCCGTGCCAGCATGGAGAATCGAGACGCCCGGCGGCAGTGTGGCGGGAAAGGTAATCGCGTCGCCCTTCAGGTAGCGGTCGGGGTAGCCTTGGGCCGCAATCACGACGCACATCGCGTGGGTGTTTTTCTCGATCAGTTTCATGCCCCGCAACTCGCCTCGCGCGGCGCCCCACAGGAGCGCGAGCACATCGTTGCCGACGCGCGGCAACACGACCTGCGTCTCGGGATCGCCGAAGCGGGCGTTGTATTCGATCACGCTCGGCCCGGCGGACGTAAGCATGATGCCGATGAAAAGCGTGCCGCGATAATCCATCCCTTCGTCCGCAATGGCATTGACCGAAGGCCGGACGATTTCGGCTTCGATCCGGGCGAGCAGCGCGGGTGTGACAACCTCGGCGGGCGAATAGGTGCCCATGCCTCCGGTGTTGGGCCCGGTGTCGCCGTCGCCGATTCGCTTGTGATCCTGCGACGTCGGCAAAATGAGATAGTCGCGGCCGGAGACCACCACGAGGATCGAGGTTTCCTCACCGAAGAGACAGTCTTCGACCAGGATTTTCGATTTTTGATTCTCGATATTCGACTGGGATTTCAGCGCGAGGAGCGACCGCACGGCGGCTTCGGCTTCGACGTGGGTCGCGGCGACGATGACACCCTTGCCGGCGGCAAGACCGTCGGCCTTGACCACAATCGGCGCGGGGCGGGTTCGGAGATACGCGATGGCCGGCTCGGCTTCTTCGAAGAACGCGGCGCGCGCGGTCGGTATCCGGTATTTGAGCAGAATTTCCTTCGTAAAAATCTTCGAGGCCTCGAGCCGCGCGCCGTCGGCCTTCGGCCCGTAAACCGGAATGCCCGCCGCCACGAGTCGATCGGCGAGCCCGAGTGAGAGCGGCATTTCGGGTCCGACGACTACAAACTCAACTTTCTCCCGCTGAGCGAGCGCCACGAGCCCCGTGATATCGTCCGCCGCGACCGGCACACACGGCGCGTCTAGCGCGATCCCGGCATTGCCCGGCGCGCAGATCACGCGCGGTTGCGCCGGCGACGCAAGCAGCGCGCGCACGAGCGCATGCTCGCGCCCGCCGGAGCCGACAACGAGGAGGGAACGAGGAAGTTCGGAAACGTTCACGCGGCGTGATTAGTCGCGCTCAGAGCACCTGCAACTTCTTCCGGTAAAACGCCACGACTTCGTCGGGATCGTCGGTGAAGAGGATGTAGTCGCGCATCCACGCGGGGGCGCGTTTGGTCGCGATCATGGTGTCGAGTTGGTGGCGGAGGTCGGACCAGAATTTCGCGTTGAAAAAGACATAGGGCACGCGCGGGCGGATCCCGAGCTTGAGGTTGCAGAGTTCGATGCCGACTTCCTCCAGCGTGCCGACGCCGCCGACGTTGAAGATGCAAAAATCCGCGGCCTCGAACCATTTTTGACGGAAGTGACGCGACGACTCCTGGAAGGTGTTGAAAAAATCCACGCCGAGTTCGGGCGGCTGCGCCTCCAGTTCGAGAAAACACGCGCCGGTGAGCGCGCCTTTCGCGCGCGCCTGATCCGTGGCGAGGCGCATCACGCCGCCCCCGCCCCCGGTAAGCACGCCGAAGTTGTGGCCGATAAAGGTCGTGAGCTTGTCCACGAGCGTCGAGATCCGCTCCGTGTCCTGCTGCTCCAGCCCCCACGCGGAGCCATAAAACGCGAGAATGGTCGCTTCCTGAAACCGGCGCCCGGACTCTTCGCGCACGAAATAGCCGTGCTCCTTTTTGTAGGTGTGAAGGTAGAGATCTTTCGTCTGCTCATCATACCAATAGATTTGGAGGCCGATGGCGTTGAACGCGTCGAGCCGCGCATGAGCGTTGCTGGAGAGAAAGTAGCCGTGCGTGCGCGAGGCCTTGCGGAAGATAATCCGCCTAAGCCGCACGTCACCGAGGCGGGTGAACAACTCAATCTGTTCGAGCAGATCGGGGAAGTAATCGAGGATGAGCGTGTCGGCGTTTTCGGGCGCGGCGTCGAGGGCCTGAATCATCGTGCGACTGCCGACCGGGCAGGCGTCGCCTTCGAGAAATTTCTTCAAGTCGTCGTTCGCGCGCACGATGACCGAGCGGTTCTCCATCGAACCGCTTTGGCCGCGCACGGTGATTTTAGTCCTCGGCTTTGCCTCCGCCGTCATCGCCGGAGGATTTTGATCGAGGCACTTGTAGAGGCCGGTAGAGGTGGCGAGAAGGCGCGCGCGCTTCTTCGCAAGGGTCTTGAACTCGGGATCGGTGCCCTCGGGCGCCTGAAACACCTCGACCGAAACCATCGGGTTCACCACCGGCTGGTCGCCGGTGTTGTAGATTTCGAGCATGACGTTGGTGCCAAACGTCTTGATCGGATCGAGCAGCACCGCGCTGGTGTGGATGCCAAAATTCCCCGCGCCTTGGTTGAGCACCACAAAGTGCTCCTTGAGATACATCGAGCAGCTGGTGAGGATGCCCGAGCGCGGCGGGATGGTGAGCGGCGAGGCTTCGTGGCGAATCTGCACGCGATCAAGGAAGTTCCGGCCGGCGTGCCCGCTGATCACGCGCTCGAAATCGGCTCGAACCAGCCGCGGGCTCAGCGTGTAGCTCACTTGGTGCGGCGTGAGGAAGACGCGGCCCTGCGAATCGATGCTAATCGTGTTCGGAAGCTTCAGCCGATTTTCCTGCAATGCCCCCCAGATGGCGGCGGTCGAAAGCTTGGCCGTGGCGGGCGCGTGAAACAGCCGGCCGACCGGCGCGCCAACGCGCATGAGTTTTTTCCAGTAGCTGGCGTTGGGAAAGCTGTTGTCGAAAATAAACGCCTCGACCTCAAGTTCGAGGCGGTTGCCTTCGGCGCGTGGCGGGGTGTCGACCAGCATCTCGATCCCGATGCGAGCCATGGAGCTGCGCTCGCTGAACTTGAGCGCCGCCACGTGCACCTTGAGCGCCTCGAACTCGGCCGGGTTCCTGGGCCAGAAGCCGAGCGTCAGCGCGAGCGAACGCTCGCCCTTGTTCCTGACCGACAGAATCTGACCGTCCTGGCTCGTCCAAAATTGTTCGGGATTCATGCGCGTGGGGAGGCGGTGATGGCGCAACGCCCGGGAGGGTTCAAGCGGCGATATCCGGGGAGATCGGGATTGCTTTCAGGGGGAGCGGGTGGCACTGGTAAAAACTTTTCCGGCACAAAGCCGGCCTGGCCGTTACTCTATCCGCACCCATCCACGCATGAACCTGAAGCACATCGCCACGCTCTCCCTCGTCGCCGCCGGCCTCGCCGTCGCGCACGCGCAGGAGGTCAAAGTCAATCTCCCGGCCACCGCGCCCGCCGCCCCCGCGGCTGCCGCCATGCCGGCCTACACGACCGCCCAGCTGATCGAGGAATTCGGCTGGTTCATCGGCAAGCGCGTCGGCCTCACCGAGCTGGAGTTCACCGCTGAAGAAGTCGCGACGCTCATCAAGGGCCTGTCGCTCGCCGCCTCCGGCAAGGAGTCGCCCTACGAGCTTGAGAAGATCGGGCCCGCGATGGACGAGTTCATGCAGAAAAAACAGCAGGCCTACCTCGGCAAGCTGAAGACCAAGAACCAAGGCGAAACCGCCTCCTATTTCGCCAAGCTAAAGGAAAACAAAAACATCGTCGAGCTCCCCAGCGGCCTGCGCTACGAGATCGTCAAGGCCGGCGATGGCGCGGCCCCGAAGCCCACCGAAACCGTGAAGGTCCACTACACCGGCACCCTGATCGACGGCAGCGTTTTCGACAGCTCCGTGCAGCGCGGCGAGCCCGCTGAGTTCCCGCTCGACCAAGTTATCCCCGGCTGGACCGAGGGCATCCAAAAGATGAACAAGGGCGGCAAAATTAAACTCTACGTCCCGGCCCACCTCGCCTACGGCGACGATGGCCGTCCCGGCATCCCGCCCGGCTCGACGTTGATCTTCGAGGTTGAACTCCTCGACATCAAGGCTGCGGCCACCGCGCCGGCCGCGCCCGCGATGCCCGCGAAGAAATAACCGCGAC